>CAZCRJ010000224.1:0-5334 GCA_964501015.1 uncultured Roseivirgaceae bacterium
TTATTTACGAAGCGCTTCAATTTCCTTCTCTAATTTGTCGACAGCCTCCATTTTAACGGCATAAAGCTTCAGATCACCGGAACGCTGAACATGCATCGCTTCTTCCAGCAACTTTTTCCGTTTGGTTTCCAGCGTTTTGATGGGATCTTTTTTGAGAAATGAGAACATAGTGTTGTGTTTCTAGTTAAACCATTCAACCAACACTAATGTTCACGGAGCAAGCGTAATCCTGCAAGGCTTATGCAACACTAAGGGAATTCATTTCAGGATGGCCTACAATCAACTTAAACCATATGGTGAAATCATCAGGGTTTGTGCCGATCAGGCTCTTCAGTTCAGGAATGCTGATGTACCGCCAGTCTTGCGCTTCTTCCGTGTTTAGTACAGGTTCTCCATCATATAGGACAGTCAGCACATGATCAAGTTCGTATTCGATCAATCCACTATCTAGTTCTGCTCTATATATAAAGGAATATGCTTTTTCAGGGAACAGCGAAATGCCCATTTCTTCTTCCAGTCTTCGCTGCGCGGCATCCTCAATTTTTTCACCTGGTCGGGGATGGCTGCAGCACGCATTCGTCCATAAGCCTGCACTGTGGTATTTACAATCGGCTCGTTTTTGAATCAGCATTTCACCTTTTGAATTGAAAACGAGAACGGAAATCGCCCGGTGCAGTTCACCCTTTACGTGTGCCTCCATTTTCTCCATGGTGCCCCGTTCCCGGTCTTGTTCATCAACAAGTATTACGTATTCCATCAGATCAAATTGAGTTGGTGCTTAACATAGGAATAGGCGAGTAAACCGGCTTTATGCCGGTTGCGTATACGGATGCGGTTTTCCAATACCTGGCTACACGGGGTGTTCCTGATTTTGTTGAACAAGGCCAGGTAGTACATGTACGCCACATACACGCCAAAGCGCGAAGAGCGTGGAAGCTTTTTTATACCTTCCAGTCCTTTATCAAAATCATTTTTGATGTTGGCCTCGATTTCTTTTTTCCGTTCATCATCAAAATAGGTGAGGTCAAGATCAGGAAAATAGGTGCGGCCCATGTGCAGGTAATCGGCCTGAAGGTCGCGGAGAAAATTGATTTTCTGGAACGCTGATCCCAGGCTCATGGCAAAGGGTTTCAATCGTTCGTACTCAGCATCATTGCCTTTTACAAAAATGCGCAGGCACATCAGCCCCACCACTTCCGCTGAGCCGAGGATATAATCCTTTAAGCTTGAGGAGTCATGGTTCTTCTGACTCAGGTCCATTTCCATGGATGACCTATCGATGTGATATGTGTTTACAACATGTTGAAAACTGTGCAGAATGGGATTCAGACTGATACCGTCTTCAATAGCTTTATACGTATCAGTTTTAAAGCGCTCAAACAAATCCTGTTTATCATAATCGTGGAAGGAGTCTACGATTTCATCAGCAAAACGAACGAACCCATAGATGGAATAAATCGGATCACGCAACTTTTTGTTCAGGCATAAAATTCCAAGAGAAAAGGAGGTACTGTATGCCCGGGTGGTAAGGCGACTGCATTTTAGCGCTACTTTGTCATAAATATCTTTCATGCCAAAACAAAGGTATAGGTTTTAAGCGGTTAATTTTTTTTCCCGTTTTACCAACTCTCCGGCAACTACCTGCCCTGAAATAAGGGAAGGAGGTACGCCAGGCCCCGGAACGGTTAACTGTCCTGTATAGAACAGATTCTTAACCTTTTTGTTTATGAGGCTCGGCTTTAAATTGGCCGTTTGCAGAAGGGTATTCGCCAAACCGTAGGCATTTCCTTTGAACGCATTGTAATCCTGCAGGAAATCATTGTGCGCATAACTGCGTTTAAACACAATATTTTCGCGGATGGTCTGGCCAGTCATTTTCTCAAACCGGTCAATCACCATGTTGAAATAATGTTCCCGTGTGGCTTCGTCATCCGTCAGGCCAGGCGCTACCGGTATCAGAAAGAATATGTTTTCATGGCCGGGAGGGGCCACGGTTGGATCTGTTTTAGATGGACAACTGATGTAAAACTGCGGACTGGTTGGCCATTGTGGTTTTTCGTAGATCTCTTCCGAGTGTTTTCCAAAATCCTGATCGAAGAACAAGGTATGGTGAAGGATGCCGTCTACTTTTTTATTGATCCCTAAATAGAAGATCAGACTGGATGGCGCCATTACGCGGCTCGCCCAATACTTCTCATCGTACCGTCTGTGGCTTTTGGGTAAAAGATATTGTTCAACATGGTTATAGTCGGCCCCGGCTACGATATAATCAAAAGGATGGAATTCATTGTTCACGCGCAAACCCGTAGCGCGATCTGTATTGATTTCGATTTGCTGCACGACACTGTTGAAGTAGAAGGTCACGCCAAGTTCATGTGCCAGTTGAACCATGCCGTCTATTACTTTGTGCATACCTCCCTGCGGATACCAGGTACCCAATGCCATGTCGGCATAGTTCATTAAGCTGTAAAGGGCAGGCGTTTTTTGTGGTGTGGCGCCCAGGAAAAGTACGGGGAACTCCAGCAACTGAACGAGTTTGTTTTCTTTGAAATATTTCCGAACGTAGGTGGAGATGGATTGAAAGACATGAAGTTTGAACACTCCGGTCATCAATTTCCAATCGGCAAATTCAAGCAGGGATAAACCCGGTTTGTACACCAGTTCATTGATACCAATCTCATATTTAAATTTCCCTTCTTCCAGAAATTGGAGAAGATTTTTACTGCTGCCGGGTTCTAACCGCTCGAACATACCACAGAGTGCTTCTATTCCAGAGGGGATGTCCAGCTGATCGGCAGCCGAATAATAAATGCGGTAGGAGGGATCGAGTCGTTCCAACGTGTAATAGTCGGAGGGCTTTTTGCCGAACGTTCCGAAATACTTTTCGAAAACATCGGGCATCCAATACCAGCTCGGGCCCATATCAAAGGTGAAACCCTGTGCTTCAAATTTGCGGGCTCTTCCTCCCGCGGAGCTGTTTTTTTCGAATAGGGTTACGTCATAACCTGCTTTGGCCAGGTGAGATGCAGCGGAAAGTCCCGCAAACCCAGACCCTATTACAGCAATTTTTTTCATACCATTAATCAGACACTACTAAGGCGGGCAAGATACTCAATACCCTGCCAACTTCTCCTGGATCTCTTTACGGGCGTGGAAGATTCTGTTCTTAACGGTACCGATCGGAATATTGAGGTGCTCGGCAATTTCATGGTACTTATAGCCGGACGTATGCATCTTGAACGGAGTGAGCAGTTCTTCGCGTAAGCTGTTCACATTATTCCAGATGTCATGATACTCAAAACTTGAACTTGGCGAATTAAAGGTGTGGGTATCCTCCACATTCAGAAAGTATAAATCTTTCGTGTCGTCATGCGAGGTTTTCGACCGCTGGTTTTTGCGGTAGTTATTGATAAACGTATTCCGCATGATGGTAAACAACCAGCCCTTCAGGTTGGTGTCTTCACGGAATTTTTTCCTGTAGGTTAACGCTTTCAAGATGGTGTCCTGAACCAGGTCATTAGACTCCTCCCTGTCGTTGGTGAACCTGCGGGTAAAGGTTTTCAGGGTGCTACGCATGCCTGCAATCTGGTAATCGAATTCTAGAGCGGTCATAGTGTCTTGATTAAATGTTTAACAAAAGTAGTAAAAGATTAAACAAAAGCAAGACTAATACACGAATACCCTATAAATTGTTTAAGTAAATTTAAAATAAGTTAAACACTAATGGATTAAGCTCCGGCCAGTAAATCCTTGAGTTCGAGCGCGTTGTGGAAAATTTGGATGTTTTTGAAATTTTTTTGTGGAAGGGAGCGGGTTTGATACCCTGAGGCGAAGATTGTCTTGGAAGGGAAGGTATCGGCCAACGTGTTCAGGTAATCCTCCACCTTTACACCAAAAGGGGAACTGATCAGGCTGGTGAGAATAATGTCGGCTTTGTGCGTTTCCATAACACTTACCACATCCTTAAAGGGTACACTTTGCCCCAGGTAGAAGGTTTTATATCCGGCTTTACGCACGATGTAGTGGAAAAACAGCAATCCCAGCTCATGCCATTCATTTTCAGGAAGGTAGATCAGCACCTTTTTATGTTGCACCGGTGCGGCCGAAATCCCATCTATAGCCACAATGATTTTCTGGCGGATCAGGTGGGAAATAAAGTGTTCCTGTGCCGGTGTAATGTTTTCCGTGCGCCACAGGATACCGATTTTCTCCATAAAGGGATACACGATTTCCGTGACGGTACGCTCAAAACCAAAGCGCAGGATCATGCCCGACAGCGATTTTTCAAAGCGTTCTTCATCCATATCCACCATGGCCACAATCAGCTGATCGATGAAAATTGACGCATCCGACTTCTGCTCACTTAGTTCAGTAACCTTGTTATGTATTTCATCAACCGTCATATCGGCAATGCGCGATATCTTGATTCCATGATTATTGAGCAGGGAAACGTTGATGATTTTTACAAGATCGTTATCGCTATAAAGCCGGATGTTGGTATCGGTGCGTTTAGGGTCAACAATATGATGTCGCTTTTCCCAGATGCGGATGGTATGGGCTTTTATGCCGGAAAGTTTTTCAAGTTCTTTTATAGAGTACTGGCCCATGGTGTTAAATAATATCCAAGAGAAACAGAGGATGGATGGTTTTGTTCAAATACAATTCGGAGAACATTTTTTCGGTGAGGGATAAACCGTGTCACATCCTGACGTTAAAGTAAGTGAAATTTATTCGATAATCGGCAATGCCGTATCTTCCGACCTTGTGGTAAAAACTCCTGCATATCAACCCGCCCTCGACTGGTTCTCACGCCAGGGATGGAAACCCTTTGCCTTCCAAACAGATGCCTGGGGCGCCTACCTTTCCGGTGAAAGTGGTTTGGTAAACGCACCTACCGGCAGCGGCAAGACCTATTCGCTGGTGATGCCCATTTTAGTAGAGTTCATTCACCAGCATCCTGATTATAAAAAGAAAAAAAGTAATGGGTTGCAGGCCATCTGGATCACACCCATCCGTGCCCTGGCAAAAGAGATTGAGCTCTCCGCCACCAGAGCCATTGAAGGACTGGGCTTACAGTGGAAGGTTGGGATTCGATCTGGCGACACCTCTGTAAAAGACCGCGAGAAACAAAAAACCAAGCCGCCCGAACTGCTGATCATCACGCCTGAAAGTCTGCACGTATTGTTAGCCCAAAAGGGATATGCCTCCTACTTTAAAACCCTCAACGTAGTGGTGGCCGATGAGTGGCATGAACTCATGGGATCGAAGCGTGGCGTACAAGTGGAGCTGGCGCTATCGCGATTGAAGGCCGTGGCACCTGCGCTAAAAATATGG
>CAZCRJ010000225.1:0-5305 GCA_964501015.1 uncultured Roseivirgaceae bacterium
GGTATCAACAACATACCAGCCGGACTCGATAACCAACGACTAACCGTTGCCCTGAAGTTGCCTGAACGTTCGGAACGGATGTATTGGAAAAACGGAATAAGGAATAACGAATACAACAGTAAATACAAAATGAACCACAGGTGGTGCCAGCTGAAACTTCCTTCCGGGTAAGGAACAAAATTGAAAACCGTTTTATAGAAATCCCAATAACTTCCATACTTCAAAATATGTTCATAGTAAATCTGTGGCGGCACCACCACAAAAATGCCGAACACCAACGGTATGAACAGCCTGCGAAAACGTTCACCTGCATATTGTTTAATGGATCGTTTGCCTAACGCCATATACGTACCTGCACCGGAAATAAACAACAGCAACGGCATGCGCCAGAAGTGCAACCAAATCATCCAATAGCGGAAGCTGCCGCTGAGTTCGTTGTTCTTCACGTGCCAGTCCCAAGGGTTAAACCACATACCCGTGTGAAAAAAAAGGAGGATCAGAATAGCGATGATTCGGAGCCAGTCGAGGTCGTGCCTGCGTGAAGGGGTGAGTGTTGCTTCCATAGTTTTTTCTTTTTTGATCCAAAGAAAAAGGCACCGCACCCGAAAATACGACTGTTTTTATAAGCTGGAGGGACGATTTTATAAAGTCGAACGTATGTAATTCGCTGTTTTTCGGCTTAAAGTCTCAACCGTGCAATTTATTATTGAAGTACTGGAAGAATCCACGCTCCTATTGCTGTAGTCCTGGCTGTTGGTGCTCCATTGGGGAAAATTAAAATTGCCGGTATTAATTTAGGCATTGCTGCCATTCTCTTTACCGGCCTGGACTTCGGTTCGCTTTCGCCTGATATTAAACTACCGGCTGTTATTTATGAAATCGGCCTGGTGCTCTTTATATATTGCATTGATTTCAAGTGGGGAGCAGTTCGCGGGTATCTTCACACGATCAAATTATGCATTTAAACTATGCTGACCAAAATTCCTTTCATCCAGAAGTTGTTATCATAGTATTTTAAATATCAATGTTTAAAAATTCATTTTACATTCATGGCTCGGTATTCCGATGGTGTATTGCCCGTATTTTTCTTAAACACTGTATTAAAAGAAGATTTCGAATTATAACCAACCTGTTCGGCTATCTCCTCAATCTTTATATTGGGCTTATCTGTTAATAATAGTTTGGCCTCCTCCACCCGGTAACTGGCCACCCATTCGAAAAAATTCTTTCCCACCCCATCATTGATAACCTGCGATAACTGGTGTACTGAGATTCCACACACCTTAGCCAAATCGGGCAACGAAAAATCAGATCGCAAATAAGGTTTTTCATCTGCCATAATTTTTTTCAGCCTTACCAATAAGACTTCCTGTTGGTCTGCTGTAAGTGAGGAACTCTTATACTTCAATTGCTCATTAAGTGCAGGTTGCTTAAAAAAGCCCGATCCTTTCATTACCGAAAAACTGGTGGAATATATAATGAGCGAGCCAAAGGCAGCAAATAAATGATCACCCGTGTCATCTACATGGAACAACTTAACAACTACAATAAGTATAGCAAAGGCTGTCATTTGCAGTACTCCGTTCCGGAGTGTCTTTAATGTGGCTGATTCCGGCCTCCAAAAGGATTCCCCTTTTTCATGAAATGATCGGGAAATTTTAATACCACATAATGCCAGGTAAAAGAAGAGACTGATCAATACCAGTTCAGTATGCCATTGCGACACTAAGAACATCCGGGGATCAAATTGCAGGGCAACTTCTCTGAATGGCAAACCCGGATGATAAGCACCAACCCAGGCATTGAACTTTACATCAACTGATGAAATAAAAAACGGTATCATCAGTATGGCATAAAAACCCGGAAAGATGAGGTGCGCCCAGATTGATCGCTTGCTTACTTGTCCTTTTGCCAAGGCAACCACAAACAAAAACAGAAGGGGGCCAAGCGCCAATGCAAAGGGTTCGGAAAAATCTACGAGGTGCAATACATGGATGATATAGCCTGTATACATTAAAAATATTTCCAATAAACAAGCAACGATGGCGATTAGCAGCAGGCCATACATGACATTGAACTGCCTAATTCTGTTCTCTTTTGAAAAGAAAAACAAAGTAAGGAAAACCGCTTGAACCAAGCCCAGAAAAATAAACACGGCAAATAACTCAACCTGATAAGCCATGCCCGAATTTATCACTTTTTAAACCTATACGGGTATAAATTTAGGGGCACACTGCCGTATCTTGCGACTTATTCAAACCCATCATGAAAGATTTTTTACCATTATTTACCCTGTCCTTACTGGCATTTACGCTTCAGGCTCCCATTTAAAATGTTAAAAAATTATTTCAGATGAGATGGCGTTCTCCATCCCTCCAATTAATGTTACGCTAATTCCATACTTGGTTCATCACACCTGACCTTTCGGAAAAATGAAATACCACTACTACGATAATATTTAATTAAGTTGGACTGATAAAGTACTCTTGCCAATCCCATTAATCGCTACTTTTAAACCACAATTCATTTCCTGATGATATCCCTCCTTAGTCAATCTCCGTTGCTGTTATTGTTTATCGTACTGGCCTGTGGCGCTATAATCGGCAAACTAAAAATTGGCGGAATTAACCTGGGAATAGCGGCAGTACTTTTTACGGGTCTGGGTTTTGGCGCACTTAGCCCTGACATTAAGCTACCGGCTATTGTTTATGAGATCGGCCTGGTGTTGTTTATTTATTGTATTGGTATATCCAGTGGCGAGCAGTTTTTTGGAAACCTTAAGAAGAAAGGATGGAGTGAAAATATACTGGTGCTTAGCATGATCCTTTTTGCGACAGCCCTTGTGCTTCTCTTCTCAGTAATGATGCCGATGAAATCTTCTTACCTGGCTGGTATTTTTGCGGGAAGTTTAACCAATACTCCGGCTCTGGCCGCTGCCATCGAATTTATCAGAAACATTTCTCCCGTGGAGCTTTCAGAGTCCATTCAGGCTGAACCTGTTGTAGCCTACTCGGTTACGTATCCGATGGGTGTTATTGGAATGATTCTCGCCATTGTGCTCTTTCAAAAACTGTTTAAGACTTCCTTAACCGTAAAGCCTGAGGTAATCGAAGCGGAAAAAATTACCAATGCAATTGTATTGGTCACAACACCGGAAAGCAGTGGAAAAACCATTGGTCAACTGAAATCAGCTCATGCCCTAAAAGTGGTATTTGGACGAATGCAGCGAAACGGCATTACTACACTTGCCATGGATGGTGTGGCGCTGCAAGCCAATGACCTGATTACTGTTGTAGGCAAACCGGCCGAAGTAACGCGTGCCATTAAATTAATTGGTGAACGATGTTCGGTACAGCTTGACATGAATCACAGTGAACTGGAGATGCGTAGAATATTTGTTTCAAGCCCCGAGCTGATCGGCCAGCGACTGAAAGATCTAAACCTAACACAAACAATGGGTATTTTAATCACACGCCTCCGCAGGGGCGACAGGGATTTTGTGCCTTCAGCAAACACCACTCTTCACTTTGGTGACCGGGTGCGTATTCTTACCCATAAAGATCAACTTGTGGCTGCCAGTAAATTTTTTGGAGATAGCTATTCCGCGCAAAGTACCGTTGATATTCTTACTCTAAGTTTGGGCGTTGCCCTTGGATTTTTCCTGGGCATGATTCCCATACCCTTACCGGGAGGAATCACATTAACGTTAGGGATAGCCGGTGGGCCGCTTATTGTTGCGTTGATACTTGGTGCGATAAACCGCGTAGATAAATTGGTTTTTGTGATGCCGTATAGCTCCAATAATACAATACGCCAACTTGGACTTGTATTGTTTCTGGCTGGGATTGGAACACGATCCGGATATGCTTTTAAAGAAACCATTATGTATAGTAACGATGGCCTGATGCTATTTGTACTGGGAACTATTGTAACGCTGCTTACAGGATTTCTCTTTTTAGTTATCGGTCATCACTTTCTAAAGATTCCCTTTCCGAGATTGGCTGGTATGCTATCGGGATTACAAACACAACCTGCTGTGCTGGCCTTTGTTCATGATCAGTCGGGCAGTGAACAACCCAACATCGGGTATGCAGCAGTTTTTCCGATTGCCATACTAACTAAAATAATTTTAGTCCAGGTGCTGTTGTCGTTACTCATCTAATCGGTATACCACTATCTTTCGATTTGTTACTGTAAAAAAATGATTACGCGAGCTATTCCTGATGATGCTACTGAACTAAGTGTTTTAGTCAATGCTGCTTACCGCGGAGATACCGGCCGGCAAGGCTGGACCACCGAAGCTGATTTAATTGACGGTACCCGAACCGATGCCGAGCTGCTGAAAGCGGTTATTGAAAAACCGGGGAGTATGATTTTAAAATATGTAGACAACAATACCATCATCGGCTGTGTTGAACTTCGGAAAGAAGGTGAAAAACTCTATCTGGGAATGCTTACGGTTAACCCAACGATACAGGGCAAGGGCATAGGGAAAGCCTTGTTAAACGCTTCCGAAAAGGAAGCCCTAAGTCTACACTGTAACGCTATTTTTATGAGTGTACTTACCGTGCGAAAAGAGTTAATCGATTGGTACATCCGCCACGGCTATCACGATACTGGCGAGCGAAAACCCTTTTCGTTTACCGATCCACGGTTTGGTTTCCCAAAACAAACGCTGGAGTTTATGATTATGGAGAAAAGCGTACTATAACCTCGTTTTATTTTCGTTTCGCCACAAAGGTCCCATGTGGTTGAATAAACATTGCTTCTAAAATTTTCCCCTCAGTCTCGCTAAATTTTATTTTGAACCCATCCAGATTCTTAATAGCAAAGGCATGCTTATCGGTGGGCAACAATTCATACTCCGGCTGGCCCGGCACATACAAATAGAGTTTAGCCTCCTTCTCCTCCTTTAAAAAGAATCGGGCTGTCATACCCGCCAATTCATACTCTCCCACATATTCCTGAAGCGCCTCCTTACTTACAGCAAGCACCTTTGGTGTCCGCTTGAATTCCAATGGTTCAATGGCAGGTTCCAACTTAACCACCAGGGAAGAAATATCACCCGCATCATTGGTTCTGAAATTGAAGCGCAAACACATCATAGTGATAATGCTTCAGCCAAAATGTCTTTAATTTGGTTTTCGCAAACAGCGAATCACGCGCTACCATTACTTCCAATTTTCCATAACCTGGATGGTGATAGGAGCCTGTAAAGTCATGGAGAACATGTGATGGCCTTGTGTTTTTCTGTTGCGATGATTGTGCTGTGGCTTTGGCAGATGCTTCTTGTTTTTCCGCTTCC
>CAZCRJ010000226.1:0-5299 GCA_964501015.1 uncultured Roseivirgaceae bacterium
ACCAGTGTGGATATAAGTCTTCGGCTATCCACTTTGCGTAAATGGCGCGCAGGTGAGCGTGTTTGGGCCGACACAAAAGTGCTGGAGAGAATTGAACGGTTAGCGAAGTCGTGGAGGAGTATATTTCAGCTAACATCAGATGATTCCTCTATTGATGAGTATGATGTCGGAAGGTTAATCGCTTTAGTATATCCCGAACGAATAGCCAGGCAACTTTCAAAGCATAGTGAGCGGTATAAACTGGCCAATGCACGGATGGTGAAGTTGCCTGAACATGATCCTCTTTTACGTGAACCATGGCTGGCACTTGCTCATCTTGATGCAGGGACAAAGGAAGGAAGAATTTATTCAGCGGCACCGATACGGGAGTCCGACCTGATGACATTGGCACATGATTCAGAAGTAGTGCGGTGGAACACTGAACGCGAAGCAGTTGAAGGTGTTGTGGAAAAACGAATAGGGAATCTCGTATTGGAATCAAGACCACTGCAGAATATTCCGGAAAATAAACGCATCGCGTTAGTGCTGGAATTTATCCGTACCAAAGGACTGTCCGTATTAGGTTGGGAGGAACACCACTCGGCATGGCAGGCGAGGGTTACCTGTTTGAAGACCTGGCGGCCGGTAGAGTCCTGGCCTGATGTCAGTAACGAAGTCTTGCTGGCAGCACTTGAAAATTGGCTGACGCCTTATTTGCAAACAGCGACCAAACGGTCGGACCTTGAACGGCTTAATCTGGATTCAATTCTGTCGGCCTTATTACCATGGGAACTTCAGCGTAAACTGGAGACGTTTGCGCCTGAACGGGTAGCGGTACCAAGTGGTTCACTGATTAAAGTATTCTATTTTACTGATGGACGGGCACCCGTTATGGAAGTTCGGTTACAGGAGCTTTTTGGTTTATTGGAGACACCTTCCATCAATGAAGGGAAAACGAAAATACTCCTGCATTTACTTTCACCTGGTTATAAACCGGTCCAGGTAACACAGGACTTAAAAAGTTTCTGGAGTGGTGCCTATCATGAAGTGAAAAAAGAACTCAAGAGACGCTATCCGAAGCATTCCTGGCCAGACGATCCATTTACAGCTCAGGCTGTCCGTGGTGCAAAGCGAAGAACACACGAGTAATTTTAAGCCAGTGAACAACTACCACCCTTTAATCCTGAAGGATTTCAATTTCGATACGGTTGTTCAGGCGTGTAGCAGCTGTTGTACCGGGCTTTAGCATCATGGCAAGCCCACCCCAGCCCTGTGTCGTTATCCTGTCTTTGGCGATACCATGATCGATCAAGTATGATTTGATAGTCTCTGCACGCAGTTGCGTCAGTTCCTTTGCCGATCCGTTTTTGGAAAGCGACCTGCCCATGCTGAAATAGTTTTTATCATTCCCCAGGGTTATGATGCGTAGATTTTTCTCATTCCCATTATTATGGGAATGAACCTTAATCGCATAGTTGGGATTAAGCCTCATCATGCTAACAAGTTCATCCATATCTTCGCTGGAATTGGGCAACATAATTACGGCATCTTTGTAAAAGGATACGTTGTAGAGAATTGAAATATCACCTTTCTTTAGCCGCGTTAGCGTGAAAGGAATTACCCATATACCTTCTTCGTCCAAATAGGCACCTTCCGTTAATTCAGGATTAGCATAGTCTATTATTTTTACCTCTTCTGAAAACCCAAAAATCTCACAAACTATAGTTATTGGCGTTCCGGCAATACTCGGTTTTAACACATCAGCAATGGTATTGGCATTGTAAGCTGCCAGATCGCGACCTTGTAGGCGATCAACATTATATACCATGCCCGGAACTTCCTGACCTTCGGAAGTGGTAACTTTAAAATTGAATAGTTTACCACGAACAACTGGCTTCTTGCCAGCTTCATCCTGTAAAGTAATCTCCTCCGAAATAACGGGGGGTCCTTCCAAGGCTTCCTTTTCAGGAGTTTCAACAGGTACATTAATTTCCGGTTCACGTTGCATGGTTACTTCTGCCGGTTGATTTTGTGTACCATAATACATCCAGGCATCAGCAAATTCAGTTTCCCCTTGAAGTCGAACGGTCAGCGCAGAAGCAGTTTTTCTATCCTGTGTTTTCAGTACATATACATGAAAAAGTTTGGATGATTCATTCCGGATGTACTGGGCATCATAATGTAGGCTTCGGGCATAACCGGTAAACCGTTTTGTAGCCTGTTCATCCGCAAAGGAGCCAATAACCACATAGTAATCCTGACTAAACCCAATGCTTACGAGCAGGAAAAAAAGCGAGAAAAAGGTCACACGTAACAAGGAGAGCGTCATAACTTTACGTGGTTGGAAACTTAAATATACCTATACCCACCGAGGAATCATCGGATAACAGACATTTTTTGACCTTAATAATAAATCTGCACAACCTGTACACATATATGTTCTTGTTTGTAATTTTATACTTCTTGCGTAGAGATGGCTTTTATTTTTGTTTACAGTTGAATTGAATGTATTATGATTAGTAATGGAAGTACGCTGGCAACAGCATTGTTTTTTATAGTTGGACTTTTTTCATGTGGTGAAAAGGTTAAAGATCAGGATTTTACGTCTGTTGCCACATTCACTAGTGGCGATGCTATATGGATGGCGGAAAATCTAAGTGTTTCGCATTTCCGAAACGGAGATCCCATTCCTGAAGTGACCAATGATACCGATTGGAAAAAGGCCGGCATGGACGGTAATCCTGCCTGGTGTTACTATAACAACGATGGTGAGTCAGGAAAAAAATACGGCAAGTTGTATAACTGGTATGCTATAAAGGACCCACGAGGTCTGGCGCCTGAAGGTTGGCATGTACCAACAGACGAAGAATGGACTGCTTTAACCGATGCATTGGGAGAAAAAGCTGGCACTCTAATGAAAAGTAAGGAATGGGCCGGTGGTCAGGGAAGTAATGATAGCGGATTTAATGCCCTGCCTGGTGGTAACCGTAACCATGACGGTTCGTTTCGCCTGATCAATAATTACGGAGTATGGTGGAGTGCAACAGCAAGCCAGGGTAACTTTGCTTGGTTTCGGTTTGTCACCAGCGCTAATGGTTATGTAACCCGCGATTATTCCAATAAAGCGAAAGGTCTTTCCGTACGGTTAGTGAAGGATTAGTCCCTTACCGTTTTGGTAGAAACTGATTTGTTTAATTGTGAAATCCCTCTCAGGTTATCCTTTTTTTTCAGGATTCAGGGTAGCATAAATATTCAGGCTAGAAAATTTCCCGTTTTTAATTTCATAATCGCGCAGTGTTCTTCATAGAGGAAGATGACTTGTTCAAGTACGTTTACTGAATTGTTTAATGTTTCTAAAAATGCTTCTATCCGATGAGGACCAATCGTAGTAAATCCATAGGAATTTACTTTAGGCAGGGCTTCTGTAATAATTCCTTTTTTCCAGTACTCAGGTAACAACCTGAATCCTATTTCTGCTTTCTTATGTACGGTACTCAAATTATTTAACCCACAGGCACCATAAAATTCTACATTCCAGGTGTGGGTATTGCACTTACATCAACATGAATCAACGCTACTGTCCAACTACCTTCAGTAAGCTACCCTTACTTACCTGTTCGTTCAATTGCATACCATTCAGTATTGCCAATTCTTCAAAGCGATTTGAAGGCATGGAGAAATACTGCAAGGCAGCCTGCAATGTCATATTTTGGGGAACAGTTTTGATCCGAACTACATCAGGTTTCCGGCTTAGCTTATCGGCATCTCTCAATTCCTTGAAATTCCTAATGGTAAAATCGAATGATGGTTTATAGGTTGTGAATTTTGATACTTCAGAGATTCCAAGGATGCTGAGAATTTTACCATCGTGTTGAATCATGGCGGCTAATACACGAAGAGTAACCTGTTCCTGCTTCTGATCGGCAATCATAACAATAGAGGGTAGTCCATTGATGGTTTCTTTTCTGGATTCAACCACCTGAAGTTTATACATCTCCAAGGTTTTATTGGCAGCTTCTTCCAGTGTTGCACCCGGTCCAAGTGTCAGCATCATCAGCGCTTCACCATTGGCAGGAGCCATCTGAACCTGTTGGGGAGTATTCTGGAGTTTCCATTCACCGGGAATCGGAAAAACAAACCTCATTTCGGGATGGTAGAAAATACCATTTTCTACAAAACCATGTCGTGGGTCTTCACCTAAAATCAGGCCGTCAATTCGCTTCAGGTACGCATCTCTGTTAATGGCTGGATTGGTCAGTTTCAGTTTTGTCTTCCAATCTTCCGCTAGCTTGGCCACAGTGGTATTTCGTTCACCCGGAGAAGGGTGAGTAGACAGGAATTCCGGAATTTCACCAGCGCCCGATGCTTCTTGTTGCCGCTCCAGTGTTTCAAAGAAGCCAGCCATTTCTGTTGCATCATATCCTATGCGGGATGAATATTCTACGCCAAGTTTATCGGATTGGCGTTCAGCGTCCCGCCCAAAGCTCATCATGGCCAGTTGCATACCTGCCGAAAGAGGTTCAACAAATTCTGCTAGCTGTGGTACTAGAACAATTCCGGCAATAAGCCCGATTTGGCCTAACATGGCATTTCGTTGCTGAATAACAGAGTGGCGGGCAGTGATGTGACCAATTTCGTGTCCCAATACGCCTGCAAATTCTGCTTCATTATTAAAGTGCGCCATTATACCCCTGGTGAAATACACATAGCCGCCCGGTACGGCAAAAGCATTGATAACAGGGGAGTCTACTATTTTAAATTCATAGGCAAGTTTAGGACGGTGCGAAATGGCTGCCATTGCCAGGCCTTTATCGGTAATAAATTTTTGCAATGTCGGGTTATTATACAATCCGAAGAATGCCACCACCTGTGGATCGGCTTCCTTGCCCATGGAAATTTCCTGTGCTTCTGACATCAGGACCAATTGTTTCTTGCCGGTTACTGGATTAACTGCACAAGCCGATAAGAAAATCAGGCCGTAAGTAAGACTAAGTTTCGCGAGGGTGAATAGTGTTTTCATGATACTGTTCAGGTATTGTTTACCCTTGCAAGGTAGAATTGAATTGGCCTGTTATGATATAAGAAACCGGTTTTGATTTACATAAGTCACAGATCAGGAACCGCAGGGCCATTCCTTTATTGACATCGGGCGCAATGATTTAGTTTGCGTACGGTGAATAGACAAACAGAATCAATTTCAGTGAATTGGGCTGTCTTTAAAGGGAGATAAATAAATGCTTGATTATATGGTATTCAATTATTCAGCTGTTGTGGGATCAATTATGGTTGAAACCCTACTGATTACATTGGCCGGAAATCC
>CAZCRJ010000227.1:0-5240 GCA_964501015.1 uncultured Roseivirgaceae bacterium
ACTAAACCGTCCTTCGGCCATGTGTATCTTAAGAAATTCACCCGATAATTCTGTAATTACATTCTTAAGCGCAGTACCCGATACTTCAACTTTAATGCTTTCTTTATCTCCCGGACGGAGGTATACATCGATTCCTTCTGAAGCTTGCACACCCCGAAATGTTCCAATACTTCGGGTTTCTGATTGCTGTGCGTGTGTCAGGGTACCTGTAAGGAGCAGGAACAAGAATATCAATTTTTTCATTTTGCTGGAATTTGCCCTAAAGACAAGCTTGTCTGTTGAAGGTTGCATGTAAACCAATTGTCGATGATTTTTTTGCATGAGTTCTAAAACAACGTAATTTTGGCTATATTTCAACGAATTAAGCACTATTTTTAACTCTTACTTTATTCCTATGGCCTTTAATACCAAAGCTGAACTTAATATCTTAATCAACCTGGCTGCCAGTGACAGCACAATAGGTGAACGTGAAGCAAAACTTATTCACATGGTTGGCGTTTCCAATGGCATGACTCGGGAGGAAGTGCAGGATTTGATTCATAATCCGATGCCAATAACGGAACTCAGTGCCATGACTACCGATGAAAAATTCGAGCACCTGTACTACCTGATTCAGATGATGAAAATGGATGGACAAGTATTTAAAAGTGAAATCCTCTTTTGTGAAACAATCGCTGAAAAGCTAGGGTATAAAAAATCTGTGGTAGCCGAACTATCTGCTCACATTTACAGCGATCCTTCCATTACATCTGACCGCGCAATGCTGCGAAAAAAGGCAGAAAAATACTTACGTAACTGATTCAACCTAACCTGTTCTAAACCCTGCCGAAACCGTCAGGGTTTTTTTATTTCTTTTGGTAAACAACCTTTCCACCAAAAATGGTCATGCTGACTTCCGCCTTCAGAATTTCCATTTCATCAACGGTCATGATGTCCTTAGTGAACACGGCAAAATCGGCCAGTTTTCCTTTTTCGATTGATCCCTTTATCGGTTCTTCAAATGCGCCAAAAGCTGCATCTAACGTGTACGAACGCAACGCCTGATCGCGCGTCATCTTTTCCTCAGGCTCGTAACCACCTTCCGGTTGGCCCTGAAGTGTTTTACGCGAAACAGATGCATAGAAACTGGGTATTGGATTAAGCGGCTCCACCGGAGCATCTGTTCCGTTCACAATCTTTGCGCCTGATTTTAATAATGATTGCCACATGTATGCCCCCTCCTTTATTCGCTTCTCTCCTAACCGTTCAATGGCCCAGGGTCTGTCGCTCGACATATGAATAGCCTGCATGGCCGGTATTACACCCAATTGTGCAAACCGTGGGATATCATTCGGATGAAGATGCTGTGCATGTTCTATTCTGAACCGATGGTCATTTGCCTTCGATGGATTTTCCTTCAAGGCAATTTCGTATCGATCTAAAATTTCCTGGTTTGCACGATCACCAATAGCATGGGCACAAACCTGAAAGCCAGCCGGCAGGGCAATCCTTGAGGTAGCCAGCACCGTGTCCATTGACAAAGTGGCCATTCCATAAAAATCGGGGCGGTCGGTATAGGGCTCTAATAACCAGGCACCGCGCGATCCAAGAGCACCATCACAATTCAATTTTATCGATCGGATAGTAAGGAGATGATCGGGATCTAGTTCCGGTCCTTTCTTTATCCATTCATGAACAAGGTCACGATCCCAACCCGTGAGCATTACGTATAAACGAACACCCAGTTTACCTGCCTGTTTAAATTTTTTGAATAATTCGATGTTTTCATGAGAAGCACCGGCATCGTGAAAACCGGTAATCCCATTTCGCCAGCATGCCTGAACTGCCAGTTCAAAGGCCTGATCAGACAGTTCTTCCGTGGTACTAGGTATAAACTTTCTGATTAATGTTTGCGCACGTTCATTAAAGATGCCGGTCGGATTACCCATCTCATCCCGGATGATTTCACCCCCTTCTTCTGAGGACTCTTGCAGCATTTCTTTCGAGAGTTGATTTACTCCTGCTATTTCCATTGCTTTCGCATTGGCCATTGCTGCATGCCCACTGGCATGTGATAAAAAAACAGGATTGTCGGGTGATGCTTCACTTAGTAAATGATGTGTCTGAAATCCTTTCACCATCATATCAGGCTTGGTTTCCCATTTGTCCTGGTGCCATCCCCTACCTAAAATCCACTGACCGGGTTGGGCCCTGCTCACTGCCTCTTTCACTTTCTCAACCAACTCTTCGTAGCTGGTTACGTACATCAGGTCAAGGTTTAATTCATTAAAACCCACTCCCATAAAATGACCATGTCCTTCGATCAAACCGGGAGTCATCGTGTTGCCTTCCAGGTCAAGAATCTCAGTATTATCGGTAGCAAACTTTCGTGCCTCTGCCTCACTACCGGCAAATAGAATTTTATCGCCCTGCACCGCAACTGCTTCCACAACAGGTTGTCGATCATCCATCGTATAAATTGTTCCACCCAGAATGATCATGTCGGCCGATACCCGCTCACGATTGCATGACAATACCACCACGAACAATATCAGTGAAGCCAGAACTATTTTTAAGTACTTCATAAGGAGTTTGATTAGTTAGATCAAGATAGACGCTTTGCTTTTTTACCCGTACTTTTTTTATGTAAGCGGAGAAAATACTCTACTGCACCAATAAAAAATAAACAATACCCTAACAGTTCAGTTCCCTCTTCCGAAGCATTCTTCACCCAGCGGTACGGACCAGTAAGATCCTCCTGCAGGATATTATACCATATATTATGCAACCCGTATAAGCGTGAAAATACCAGCACAATCAGTAATGCACTTAAGGTTATACCGAATGCTGGTGTGTTGAGGTATTTGTGGACAGGACGCAAAATAGTTGATCTGTTTTTGGTAGCAGCGAAAGCTGTTAGTAACACAATTATAAACGCCAGTATTTGCCATGCACCCTTAAACCACGCATGGAAATAGTTATTGTATTCGCGTATGAGTGCAGTAAAACAAAAGCCTGCCAGCAAAATTGCAAAACCCCGCACGTTAGGAAATTTTTTGGCCATCACCAGGTAAATGATTCCGCTTATTAATAGAAAAATTTCCTGGGCAAACTCTGTATACGATGTTTCACCAAATTTTCCCTTCGCATCTTCATGCAGTGAATCATAAAGCATTAAATACCAAAGGAATACCATTAACGCGCTATAGACTAGTGCCTTAACACCAGCAAATATGATAGGATTAGAATATAGTTTTTTCATAACCTTTAAAACTGTAAACTTACAGAACCCATCCGGTACTAGAAATATATTTCCTGAATTACCTGAGACCTGCCGAGTATTAATGGCTCGCAAAATCCAAACATAATCCGGTGGAACTGGAATACTTGTGTGACCCTTAAACTTGTACATATACTTCTTACCTTTAAGCAATTATATCCGTAAAGAAAATACCTACTATGCTACCAAAAATAAGTAAATGCCTGGCTATGCTTATGATCCTTTCCGGCTCTGTTAAAGCTCAGGAATTCGGCCTTTCGTTCTCTTACTTTATACCCAAGAATGGATATTTCTCCACCCCCATTAGCCCTTTTTCAATTCGCGGCATTGGTGTCAACCTGAACAACTTTATTGCCCTCGAAACCGGAGCGTCGTTGTACCGCATGTCAGGGTTGAATGTAAAAGACCTTCCCTTCGAATCAAAAAATCCACTGGTTGGTCCAAACTTCACTATCTTCATTCCAGCGGAAATTGTATTTCAGTTTAAGGGAACCAATGTTCAGTTTGACATAAAAGGAGGCGCCTTTGCTTTTTACGGATTCGATCAGAAAATAAATTACGGAAACATGGACAGGGCCATGCGCGATTTTTATAATCTGGATGTTGCCAATGCTACACTTTCCTATTCCAATAAACCTGGCTACGGGTATCATGCGGGTGTTGAACTGACTGTATTTGTAACCCAACAGGTTGGAATTTCCATTGAAAGTAATTACCTGGTTGGACAATCCAATTTCCCTCTTAGCGGAAATTATGTGGGCGGAAGCGACAATTCAATCAACACTGTTCCGGTAAACTATTCCGATGCTAAAATTGACCTTACGGGTTTGGAATTTTCTTTCGGATTGATCTTCAACTCAGGAGGAGGCGGACCGCCAAAGAAAAGAAGACGCTAATCAAATTCAGGTTTACCGTTTTTGAATTTCACGATCTTTACTTCGGGCCATTTTTGGGCAAGTGTAGTGGCATATCGCTTAGCTGCCTCATACTCCCTGAAATTTCCAGTAAACCAGATAATCGTATCCTCCGGAGTTGACATTTTATCGAGTCCGTAAAAAAACGTTTGTACATCAGGCTCTTCCACATCAGGTTCATCACCTCGGAGTGCCGCCAATTGTATTTTGTACCGAATCACGGAATCGGGAGGTATTGATTTCAATTCCGTTATACCTTTGTTGTAGCGGGTCAATAATTTTCGTGAATCCTCCACAAATAAAGTATAGGCCTGACGCGATGCTTCATTACCAATATGACGGCTGATGGATTGTTCGGTAGTGGCAATGGGCAATACTGAAAAACTTCGTGCATCGGGAGTTTTATATACCCAATTCAATCTGTAATGCGCTTTTGCGATGGTGGTGTGCGCTGCAGAATCGGATAGCACTTTTTGAAGTTCAACTTCGAGCATGGCTCCTCCATCACGGTATCGGGCACGCTGGCCAGAAATAAAATTTCCCAATGAATACACCACTAGTTGATTATTGTCTGTATTCCATTCCATGGGTTGCAGTACATGCGGATGAGCACCTATCACTAATGTGGCGCCATGTTTAAAACAAAATGAAGCCAGTTGTTTTTGTGTTTTGTTGGGCAGCGATTGGTACTCATCACCCCAATGCATAAATACAATGATGGCATCCGCATTTAACTGGCGGGCTCTCTTAAGATCACTACGGATAACGGCCGTATCAATCAGGTTAACAATGTTCGGTTTGGTAACCGGAATACCGTTGGTGCCATAGGTATAGTTTAAAAGTGCCAGATGAATGCCATTTTTATTGATCATTAACGGGTACTCTTGGGCTCGGTGCAGGGAATCACGAAATGTTCCTGTTCGGGTAAATTCCAGGCTATCCAAAACCCTGATGGTCCGCTCTAATCCTTTTCGTCTTCTGTCGACACTATGGTTATTGGCCGTAACCAACACCTTTATTCCAGCATCCTTTAATGCTATCGCCAGTTCATCCGGAGCACTAAATTC
>CAZCRJ010000228.1:0-5213 GCA_964501015.1 uncultured Roseivirgaceae bacterium
GCATACTCATCTTTTTGCTGGATGGAAGAGTGTGTGTTTAGCGTCACCGGTCCGGAGTACCTTAACGATAGCGTGATTCTGCTAACTATAAAAAAGTCCATAATCGAAAGCCTGGAGAAAAAAGGACTCCGGTATTCTGATGAAAAACCTGATTTACTTGTTGACTTCCATGTGACAATAGAGGATGAAAAGGTAATCACCTACCATAACCGGGAAGACGAACCATATTATTATCGGACAACATTCATGCAACAAGACTCGATTACGTTAACCAAAGGAACAGTAATCATTCATATGGTTGATCATGGAAAAAGTGAGGTGGTATGGCAAAGTGAAGCTATCGGTTACCTAGACTCTCCACGCGATTTATCAGTGAAAAACATTCGTAAAGTAATTTCAAAAATAGTGAAAGACTTCCCTCCCTTGAATCCTAAATAGGGTTCAATCCAAAGCTCAATGAAAAAGTGAAAGAATATCTTTTTCTATTCTTCTGGGTTTAAATGTAACAGCATCCAACAAACACCAGGAAGTTCTTGCTCTCACCAGGGGTTTTGAAGAAGTCGGATTAAAAAACTCAACGTGACGCTCAGAGCGTACTCCTTCTGATTTCTCTACCCAGGTTACTACTGTTAATACTTCATTAAGAAAAGCCGGATTGAAATACTCAAGTTCATGCTTAAGTACAACCCAGGAATACTTTTTACGAATGGCATCGTCTGCGAGGGCCAACCAATGTGCTGTGGCAATATCCTGTACCCATTGCAGGTACACCACATTATTCACGTGGTTAAGATCATCAATGTGCTTTTCCTGTACTACAATTTGCTGCTCAAAGCGTTTCATGAAGAAAAGGTACGCACAATTATCCAAGCACAAAATTGATATTAAAAAACAACTTGTTTTACAAAAGTGCGCTCACTGATAATCCACAAAACTGAATTGTAGTAGAAGATTGAAACAGAGTTCAGGCAAAATTATAATCCTGGTGCTAGAAATGTTACAATGACAAAGGCTAGCAGAAACATAAGTTGAAGAGCCAATCTAATGGTTCTTTTGCGAGGAAGTGCTAATGTGTTCATACGAATTTTGGTTAAGGTTTATTTCGTTAATGCTAAAAATCAATCGACAGAGGAATTTAAAAGGTTGATTGCTTTTGCAGGTTAATCATATCACACTAACCTTGGTAACCTGAAATAGTATGAAATATTTACTTAAGTAAAATAAATTCATCTGAACTTCATCTTGAACACCTGGTTATCGTAACGTGTTGACACTGGGCTTCCATGTTGGTGATTATTCCGGTGCACGCTATTTCAATTATTCTACGATTATTTACTACATTACCAGGCATTTACATTAACCGAATCATGTTTTTGGCGAGGATGGCGAAAGTTGCGTTTATTTTTTTGCTGCTGGCAACATTTCAGGTTCGGGCACAGCAGGATCCCCTATACAATCTTTACTTTTTTAATCAAGGCATGATTAATCCTGCCTATATAGGCTTATACAAAGACGCGACCCTTAATCTGATTTCACGAAAACAATGGGTCGGTATTGACGGTGCGCCTCTCACCAACCTACTTTCCTTTTCCACTTCTGTTGGTAACCGATTCGGGATCGGTAGTATGATTATATCCGATCAGTTAGGAATTAACCAAAATGTGGAAGGCCAATTAGCCTTCTCCTTTAATGTCATCGAGAAACCCGGAATTACCCTTGCCTTGGGAGTACAGGGGGGGCTTATAAATTACCGATACAATTATTCAAAGTTAAATCTTGAATACCTCGATGATGAAGACCTGGACATGAGTCTTACGCAATACAGCAAGCCAAATTTTGGTGCCGGCATATTTCTCAAAACTGATCATTTCTATGCCGGACTTTCTTCACCTCGGATATTAAATGTAGATATCAATGATGGAATGGTTAGCAGTACACGATACCAACGCCATTTCTATTTCAGTGGAGGTGCATTAATCAACAATTCATTTAATAGTTCAGTAAGAATAAAACCTTCCTTCCTGTTGCGCATGGTTCCGGAAGGCAATATGGCACTGGACATAAGTCTTCATGCTTTATTTCTTGAAACATTGTGGGCAGGCATTACAGTACGAAACCTGTCGGCCGTGGGAATAAATACACAAATTCAGATAAGCCAGCGTACCCGGCTGGGGTATGGATTTGAACTCCCTACAAATGCCTTACTAACAAGGAATTATGGGACTCATGAATTATCTTTACTAATTGAGTTTAGCCCTTTAGGCAGTCAGCATAAAGTTTTCCGCTATTTTTAAGATATGAAGCTGGTTCGGATATTTCTTTTGTCCTCCATGCTATTCGGAATTGTAAAATTCCCTGTAGTGAATGCCCAGGTATTGGTATCCGACTCATTAGCCCTTGTAGCACTTTATAATGCAACCAACGGGCCCGGTTGGACAAATCGAACAAATTGGATTAACCCTAATCGGTTGGTAAGCACCTGGTATGGCATAACCGTTACCGGTAACAGAGTGACACAAATCAATATGAACCCAACAAATCCGGCATTTACAGGAAATAATCTGGTTGGTACCATACCACCGGAAATAGGGAACTTAACAGCCCTAACATCATTGGATCTTGCCTACAATAAAATCAGCGGATCGATTCCAGGTCAATTAGGAAGCCTGACCAACTTAGTCTTCCTTAATCTGAGCAATATGCAGCTCACCGGATCCATTCCCACTTCGATGGGCAATCTGTCCAACCTGATTGTATTGTTGCTCAACAACAATCAATTAACAGGCACCGTGCCTACACAGTTGGGCAACCTTTCAAAGGTCACCCAGATCAACCTTACCTTTAACCGATTGTCAGGATCAATTCCCACACAGGTAGGCAATCTAAGCAACCTCACACAACTATTGTTAGACAATAACCAACTGTCGGGCACGATTCCAACTCAACTTGGCATGCTCTCCAAATTATTGGTACTCTCTTTAAGCGAAAACCAACTCACCGGAACAATTCCGGTAACGTTGGGAAATATTACTTCACTAACAGAATTAAATCTAACACTCAACCAATTGAGCGGAACACTACCAGTGCAGTTGGGCAATCTGACAAATCTCCAATTTTTGAGACTAAACAGAAATACTTTTACCGGAACTGTACCCACTGAATTTGGAAATCTGAAAAAACTCCAGGAGTTATTACTCGGCAATAATCAACTTTCCGGAGTAGTGCCTGCAGAACTTATAACGATCACAACCTTGGGGAATTTTCAAATTCAGAACAATAGTATTGTTGACTTGCCTGCATTTTCACCCATAACCTTACGAACGTTGAACGTAAGCAACAACAACCTTACGTTTGAAGACCTTGAGCCCAACATTGGTGTGAATAGTTTTACCTACATACCACAAAAAATAATACCGGGTGGAGAAACCAGAAATTTATTTACCGGTGAACCCTTTAGTAAATCCTTTCAGGTTGGAGGATCTGCCAATCAATACCAATGGCGACAAAACGGAACTATTCGGGTGGGCGCTACCGCTGCTACCATCACTATACCCTCCGTGAATTTTCCGGATCAAGGCAGTTATGTCCTCTTTATTACAAGCCCTCTTGTACCGGGCCTTACCCTTCAAACCCAGCCAACAGTGCTTACGGTTACTGGCATTCCTGTACTCAACACAAAAACTAATGGCGTTAGTCAACCTGATGGTAGTACAGTTTTATTTGACCTGACTGAGATTGGTGGAGAGCGCCTGCGTGAATTTGAAATTTCCAATACAGGTACTGCCCCACTCATTATTTCGAACATCGATGTAACGGGAGATTTCAACCTGACTAGTTCGCCACCTACTCAGTTGACGGAAAATACCAGTACAACTTTTACCATACGCTTTAGTCCCACTGCCCTGGGGTCACGTACAGGAACCATGAAAATTTTCAGTAATAGCAATGTTCCCGTGTATACATTAAACCTGCAGGGAGTTGGCGATGCAGAGCTTGAAATATTTAATGTGGTAAGTACAAATCTGAACGGAAAACACGACTTCCTGAATATCCGGAACATCTGGCTTTATCCTAAAAATAAACTCCAGATTTTCGACCGATGGGGAAATCAGGTGTATGAGCAGGTGGGGTATGACAATAGTACTTACCGATTTACTGGCATCAGTGATTCCGGTAAGGAATTACCGGAAGGAACCTATTACTATGTGCTGAATAAAGACGAGACAAGTCAGGCCTTGACCGGCTTTCTCTTATTGAGACGTAATTAAAACTAAAAATTTTCTAATACTTTAATTCGCTTTTCGATGGGCGGGTGAGTGGCGAACAATCCTGAAAGTGCTCCCATAAAACCAGCTGATTTGTCAGGATGATTTTCGATGAACATTTCCTTTATATCATCACTCTTAACAGCTCTAATCTCATGATTACCAGAAATTTTTCGTAACGCTGAAGCCAGTGCCTGGGGATTTTTGGTCATATCTGCTGCACCAGCATCCGCCATATATTCCCGTTTACGGGATAAGCCAAACTTAAAAATCAAGGCTAAGAAATAAACTACAGCAGCAATAACAAGGGCAATGATCATTCCTTTATTATCCTTCTTATCCCTCCTCCCCGCTCCGTAGAGCATATTTCTAAACATGATCTGAAACAAAAAGGAAAATATCCCAACAAAAATGATTGTTATAACTAAAAGCCGAACATCGCGGTTACGGATATGCATCAACTCATGGGCAATTACACCTTCAAGCTCTTGATCAGTAAGTCTGTCGACTATCCCCCTGGTTAGTGTGACGGTATAGCTCCTTTCCGACAAACCACTGGCAAAAGCATTTAAGGCCGGATCTTCAATGATATGAACTTTAGGCATTGTCATGCCTTCTGCTATGCACAGGTTTTCCACCAGATTATACACGCGCATATTCGATTTTCGCTCCAGGGTGTGTGCACCGGTTGCAGAATCGATAATCTTAGTATGAAAGGAATACGCAATTAAAAACCACACCAGCACAATACTGGTAACCCAGGGCGATACCGTCAGAAATGCCTGGTTTATCGCCTGTATATCAGGCGCCTGCGCTTCTGTACCGGAAGTAAAGTACATGAATGCATAGACAGCCCCAAGTATTAACAGTGGAAATGCCAATAAATAAATTATTGACATCCTGTTATTGCGGCTTATTTGTGTATGTATCCCTACATATCCAGCCATA
>CAZCRJ010000229.1:0-1441 GCA_964501015.1 uncultured Roseivirgaceae bacterium
CTTTATCCAAAGTTTGCTCATTCGTTTTCGTTTACTATTTGCTTATTCCCTGTGAGGTAGATCCGCTTACTGACAACGCTGTTGAACATTGATTTAGTATTCGAATATACGCTTCAATCCCTTCTCTTACTTCTTCCACGAGTATAAACTCATCGGCCATGTGTGAACGGGCAGAATCTCCCGGACCAATTTTTACAGAGGGTACCGGAATCAATGCCTGATCGGATGTGGTGGGTGATCCGTATTGTTCAATCCCTAGTTTTTCTGCAGCCAGCACAAGCGGATGATCTATTGATATTCCCGATGGCTTTAATCGTAGAGAGCGAGGCATTACGGTACAGGTAACATGCCTTTGTATGATGGCCAATACTTCTTCCAGGGTGTAAGCATCCGTTATGCGGACATCCACAGTGAACGAACACACGGCAGGAACTATGTTGTGTTGCTGACCGGCCTGGATCATCGTAACCGTCATCTTCACCTCACCCAATGTTTCTGAATGTTTTGGGAAACGATACGTACGAAACCACTCGATATCAGGCAGGGCAGCATACAAGGCATTTTCACCTTCATCACGAGCGGCATGTCCTGCCTTTCCTTCTGCTACACAATCCAAAACCAGTAATCCTTTTTCCGCCACAGCCATGGCGCCCGAGGTGGGTTCTCCAACAAGTGCAAAATCAATAGGGGGCAACATACTCCATATACTTTCAATACCTCCACTACCGGAAATTTCTTCTTCCGCAGTTGCGGCCAATACAAGATTGAAGGCAAGATGATTGGAAGAATAGAAATGAAGAAATGCGCCAATCAACGAAACCAACGGACCGCCCGCATCATTGCTGCCTAATCCAAATAGTTTCCCATCCTGTATTTCAGCATCAAACGGATTACGTGTATATCCGGGGTTAGGCATTACCGTATCATGATGTGAATTAAGCAACACGGTTGGCTTGGCAGGATCAAAATTTTGATTGATTGCCCATACATTATTTCCGGAACGATTAACTACAATTCCTTTGCGCTCCAGAAAATCAACAAGCACAATGGCAGTCTTATCCTCTTCCCGACTGAAGGACGGGATGGAAATCAGGTGCCGAAGCAGCGTAAGTATTTCCTCAACGTTTAGATCAGCGTTCATGATTGGTTGTCGTGTATTTCCGTTTGCTTTCGATCCCTGTATTTCCTTCATTTTACAATCAACGTTCCTTCCGTTTCCTGTCCGGTATTTTGCAATAAATGTGTTGCGTCACCAATTAACACTTCATTAACACCAGCGTGAAGTGCATCATACGCGTTTTCCAATTTGGGCAAAATGCCATCCGCGAAAGCGCCTTCTTGCAGCAATGTATGATACGTACTTTCAGGCAAGGAACGCAATACGCTGGCTTCATCATTCCTGTTTTTCAGTACTCCCTTTTTCTCGAAACAGAAAATCAAC
>CAZCRJ010000229.1:1451-4548 GCA_964501015.1 uncultured Roseivirgaceae bacterium
AATGTTTACTCAGGGCAACAGCCAACACTGATGCTATAGTGTCAGCATTGGTATTTAACAAGGTGCCATCGGCATGCGTAAGCGATGCAAACACCGGCACCACATTTTGCTTTAACAGGAAGTACAACAATGTGCTATTAACACCATCAGGCGTAATGTCACCCACAAATCCAAAGTCGATTTCAGCTACCGGTCGCTTCACCGCACTGATCATATTGCCATCGGCACCTGTTATGCCCATAGCATTGTTCCCCAACTGCTGAAGCCGGGCCACCAGTTGCTTGTTCACCAGTCCACCGTATACCATGGTTACCAGGTCAAGTGTTTCGGAATCGGTTATTCTTCTGCCCTTGATCAGTTTCGCGTCAATCCCTAATTGCTCTCCGATTTTAGTGGCCAGCTTTCCTCCACCGTGTACCAGAATTTTTGGTTCCCGAATCGATGCGAAATCGTGTAGAAATTTTGTGAGTGCCGCAGGGTTATCCAGCACATTCCCCCCGATTTTAATGATGTATAGTCTATTCATACTTCTATGCGTTCAATAGTTCAGCCAAAACCGCCTGTGCAGACCACACCCGGTTACCGGCCTGTTGTGTAACTAAACTGCTGGCGCTGTCCAGTACGTCATCGCTCAGCTCTACGTTTCTTCGTACCGGTAAACAATGCATCACGTTAGCCCGATTCGTTATCGCCAGTTTCTTTTCTGTAAGCATCCATGCCGGATCCGTACAACCCACTTCTCCATAATTCCTGTACATACTCCAGTTTTTCACATATACGTAATCGGCATCATGTAATGCTTCCTCCTGATTGGTTGTAATCCGTGCGCCATGTGTAAACCGCTCATCCAGTTCATATCCCTCCGGATGAGCAATTACAAATTCAGCCTTATCCCATGCATTCATCCATTGTGCAAAGCTGTTGGCTACACATTGTGGCAAGGCTTTCACATGTGGTGCCCACGTTAACACAACCCGTGGTTTTCTGTTTTCCTTAAATGTTTCTGCTATTGTAATGATATCCGCCAGACTTTGCAGCGGATGAAGGGTTGCGCTTTCCAGACTGATCACCGGGATACCGGCATACTTTATAAACTGGTTAATGTAGCGTTCGCTGTAATCCTCTTCACGGTTCTTTAATCCGGGAAAAGTTCGGATACCGAGAACATCAAAGTACGCACCTAACACCGGAGCTGCATCCTTTACATGCTCAATGGATGTTCCGTCCATCACTACGCCTTCACCAAATTCCAGTGCCCAGCCATCCTGACCAACATTAAACACTACTGTTTCCATACCTAAATTCTGAGCGGCCATCTGCGTGCTGATTCTTGTGCGCATACTTGGATTCAAAAATAAAAGTCCGAGGCGTTTCCCTTCCCCTGCTTTACTCGCCTGGCGTGGATTTGCCTTAAACGCCAGTGCTTTTTGTACCAACGAATCGATTGAAGAAGTATCCGTTACTGAAATGAAATTTTTCACCATGCTTTCGTTTAGTGTTAACTACTTTCCTGTACTTCAATGCCCGTCAGGCACGATTTCAATGACTCCAGAAAAATATCGATTTCTTCCTTCGATAAGGACAACGGGGGAAGAATCCGAATGGTGTTCGGATACGACTCACCGGTAAAGATTTTATACTTCATCAATAATTCCTTGCGCAGGATTTTATGTGTTTCCGGAACATCTATGCCAATCATCAATCCGCGACCCCTGACTGCGGTTAGTTGAGGGATGGATTTCAAACCTTGCAGTAAATAATCCCCCATTTCCTTCGCGTTGTTCATCAGCTTTTCTGAATCGATTACGTCCAACACCGCCAGTGCGGCCACACATGCCAGGTAATTCCCACCGAAGGTAGTGCCCAGCATACTGGTCCATGGATGAATATCGGGATGAATCAACACTCCTCCGATTGGAAAACCATTTCCCATACCTTTGGCAACGGTGATAAGATGAGGCTTAACACCTGCCCGCTGATGGGCAAAGAAATTTCCGGAACGGCCGTAGCCAGATTGTATTTCATCCAGGATGAGCATCGATCCATTTTCCTTACACCGTGCTTCCAGAAATCTAAGGAATTCATCTTCCGGCTCGTGAATTCCTCCAAGGCCTTGTATACCCTCAATCAGCACAGCCGCCACGTCATCCTTCAATACTTCATTAAAGGCAGCCATGTCATTTAATGGAACAAATACAATATCATGGCCTGCATTTACCGGAGCAATAATTTTACTGTTATCAGTCGTGGCCAATGCTGCCGATGTGCGGCCATGAAATGCCTTCTTAAAGGCGATGACCTTTCTTCGTCCCGTTGCAAAGGAGGCCACCTTGAGCGCATTCTCTACTGCTTCCGCGCCCGAGTTACATAGAAATAACTGATAGTCCGGGTAGCCGGAAAGTTCACCCAGTCGCTGGGCCAGTTTTTCCTGTAAAGGATTTTGTACACTGTTGGAGTAAAACCCGATGGTATTGAGTTGTTCCGTTAATGATTTGACATAATGGGGATGGGAATGTCCGATGGAAATCACGGCATGGCCACCATACAAATCAAGGTATTTCACTCCTGCATCATCCCATAGCCAGGAGCCACTGGCCTTCACCGGGGTGATGTTGAATAACGGGTATACATCAAATAGTTTCACTGATAATTTTCCTCCTTGCCTTACGCTGGTTAAAACGCTGAGCTTTTTAATTTCAATCCTTCGGTTTCATCCAATCCATACATCAGGTTCATATTCTGAACCGCCTGGCCTGCGGCACCTTTCACTAAATTATCAATGGCCGAATGAATTACCAGTTTGTCACCTTCTTTCTCTAAATGAATGAGGCATTTATTTGTATTCACAACCTGCTTCAAATCAACCATCGTTTCAGAAATACTGGTAAAAGGATGAGTTGAATAAAATTCCCTGAAGATCGCATAACATTCTTCCACTGATGTATTCATGTTCACCACCGAGCTCACAAATATTCCACGGGTAAAATCACCTCGCCATGGAATAAAATTCAAAGCAGGTGCATAGGATGATTGAAGTTGTTGGAGTGAACGGTTGATCTCCGCAACATGCTGATGCGTCAGTGATTTGTACGCTGAG
>CAZCRJ010000229.1:4558-5206 GCA_964501015.1 uncultured Roseivirgaceae bacterium
GTCCTGCGCCTGTCGATCCTGTTATTCCGGTAGTATGTATTTCTCCTAACAACCCTTCAGCAGCCAAGGGCAATAACCCAAGCTGGATGGCCGTAGCAAAGCATCCTGGATTTGCTATGTTCGATGCCTTCTGTATTTCATTTGTATTCAGTTCCGGTAAACCATAGATGAATGTTCTCCCGTCAAGTGAATCGCCTAACCGGAAGTCATTACCAAGATCGATAACCTTTGTTCCTGCAGGTACGTCATGTTCCTGAAGAAATTTTTTACTCTCACCATGACCAAGACACAAAAAGACTACATCACAATCCAATTGAAATGAATCGGTAAAAACAAGATCTGTTTCTCCTGTTAAATCCCGATGTACCGAATGCAGGGGCTCATTCGCATGACTTCTGCTGTGGACTGTCGTTAGCAGTACGCCAGGATGATTCAGCAACAACCTTATGGTTTCGCCTCCTGTATATCCGGCACCGCCAATAATCGCTGCTTTAATTTTTTTCATTTCTTATTGCTTTACCGCTTCGCTAGAACCAACACTATTCATCACCTGGTGATAGATGGAAACCTGGTTACCAAAGATTTTGGTAAATCCTTTCACATCCTCGCCAGTCCATCCGAGATTCATCTCGCCATAGTTTCCAAACT
>CAZCRJ010000230.1:0-5206 GCA_964501015.1 uncultured Roseivirgaceae bacterium
TGAATGTCGCCCAATCCTGGGAAGAGTTTCGTGAGGCCTGTTCCTTTAGCCACTTGCCGGGTGAAAATATGATTTGGGCCGATAAAGAAGGAAACATTGGCTGGCAGGTGGTGGGCATTGCTCCCGTACGAAAAAACTGGAGCGGATTGGTACCCGTTCCTGGCGATGGGCGCTATGAGTGGGATGGCTATCTTCCGATTAAATCCTTACCCAATATCAGCAATCCTGAAAAAGGATTCTGGGCTACCGCTAACGAAAATCTGGTCGCTCAAAACTATCCTCATCGAAATGCAGTAGGATGGGAATGGGCCGACTCCAGTCGAGCCAATAGGATTAACGAAGTGCTTTCAAAACAGGCGTTATACACACAGGAGGAAATGATGCAGTTGCAATTTGACTACCTGTCAAATCCTGCGCGAACATTAGTGCCGCTGTTAAAAAATATTGCGGCTTCGGATATAGTTGTAATACGTGCTATTGATTCTTTGCTAGCATGGAATTATGTGCTGGATAAAAATTCCATTCCTGCTGCCATTTACATGGCATGGGAAAGGACGCTCCTGAAGGAAGCGTACCCGCTTTTTGTTCCGGAGATAGGAAGAGATGTCATTCGATCTGTTTCATTAAAGAAAGTGATTGAGTGGATAAAAACAGACAGACCAGAATTAAATGGACGAGATCAATTTATACTGCACTGCTTACAAATAGCCTTAACTGATCTCACTCAAAAATTAGGAGCGGATATGCAGTTGTGGCACTATGGCCAGAAAGACTACCACCATGTATTGATTAAACATCAGCTTAGCAATGCGGTGAATGATTCACTAAGAAAAATCTTTGAATGTGGGCCACTGCCACGGGGAGGCTCCGGTTCAACACCCGGTGTTACGGGCAATGGTGATAACCAAAGTCATGGTGCAACGTTTCGAATGGTTGCTGATTTATCCGATTGGGATAAAACACAATTCAGCAATGCCCCCGGCCAGAGTGGAAATGTTGCCAGTCCCTTTTACCGGAATTTGTTTGACCTTTGGGCGGATGATAAACACTTCCCTGTATATTTTACCAAAGCAAAAATCGAAAAAGCATCAAGTGAAAAAATTGTGTTAAAACCGCAATAACTGAAGCAGCATATGTCCGTTGATCGTACCGTTATAAAATCCTATCTGTCATTTCTTCATGAGGAATTGCAGCAAGCTTTTTCCGAATACGGATCTGTAAAAGAAATTCCGGCCGGTACTGAAATTATGCATGAGGGACAATCTGTAAAACTGATACCGGTAGTGCTGGAAGGGCTGGTTAAAGTCTATACACGAAATGAAGACCGGGAACTGTTATTGTATTACATCGAGGCGCATGAGAGTTGTGTAATGTCTTTTCTGGCTGGTATTAAAAATATTCCCAGCAGGATATTCGCTACCACGGAAGAGCCTACCAAACTCTTATTACTCCCCTCCGATCGCGTTCAACTCTGGATTCATGAATTCCCACAACTCAATTCACTTTTTTATGATTTATACAACACCCGGTACACCGAGCTGATTGACTCGCTCAACCAGTTGATTTTTCAGAAACTGGATTCACGGCTTTACGACTATCTGAAAGAAAAAAGCAGGGTACGTAGCCAACTCACACTAAACATACGCCACCGGGAAATTGCACTGGAATTGGGAACTTCCCGCGAAGTGATTACCCGGGTTCTGAAAAAACTGGAAAAGGAAGGTAAAATCAAACAAACCACAACAGGAATAATGTTCTTATAATTTTCATGGTTTTGGTGACCATCGTCACCTGTTTGTATTTACGCTATACAGTATCTTTGATTAACAGATTAGCAACGTGAAAACTAAGATTTTAAAACTCGCACTTGTTTGTGTGCTTTGCATAGGATTGATTTTCGGATTGATCTGGATTATTGAAACCTTTAACAACTAACCATTATCCATATGAAAAAGAACATGGGAACAGCAGACCGCGTAATCCGCGTTATTCTTGCCATCATTTTTGCCGCCCTTTATTTTACAGGTACGATCACGGGAACACTCGGATTGGTATTGGTAATACTGGGAGGAGTATTTGTGCTCACCAGCTTAGTTAGTTTCTGCCCCCTTTACACAATAGTGGGCCTTAAAACCTGCTCAACAAAAGAAGCATAAAACTGGATTACCTGACATAAAAATGCCCCGGAGTTATCAGGGGCTTTTTTATATGGTATACGTTTTAATCACGGTAGTTTAATGCAGGTTTGCGGTCACCCAGAAGCGGCTCATACTGAAATTTGTGCCCCCTCCGCTTTTGAAATTCCTCTTTTGCTTTCTGAATAGTAGCCGGGTTGTTGAGCAAATCTATTCCCGTTAACGCCAGCGTCTTGGCGGCCACCATCATGCCCTTTATCCCAATATCGGTCCCCCCACAGGCCACCGCCTGCCAGCTGTGGGCGGGTGTACCCGGCACCCATGTAGCGGTTGTAAATCCAACCGTTGGCACCACCCAGCTCACATCTCCCACATCCGTAGAACCACCTTCAAGACCAGGTTGCTTATCTGAATACGAAACCACTTCTCCTGCAGATTCAATTGAGGGTATGATACCGGATTGAAAGGTTTGCTGAATCTGTGTTGCCCATTTCTTCTCTTCAGGTGTATAGTTCACGCCTCCAACGTTTTCAAGGTTCTGATAAGCCAACTGTGATAATATTTCATTGGGCAATAGCTCATATACTCCGCCAATTATTTCCATTTCCATTTTTGTTTCCGTACCCAATGCAGCTGCCTCTGCAGCTTTCTTAATTCGTTCGAAAATTCCGGTCAGCACTTCCCGTTTGGGATGACGGGCATAATAATACACTTCTGCAAATTCAGGTACTACGTTGGGTGCTTCTCCTCCACGTGTAATTACGTAATGAATGCGGCTGTCCGATGGTACATGTTCACGCATCATGTTCACCATATAGTTCAGTGCCTCTACAGCATCCAGTGCTGAGCGGCCCTTTTCCGGTGAAGCGGAAGCGTGCGAGGCTATTCCGCGAAACCGAAATTTCGCAGTGATATTGGCCAGTGAATATGAAAAGTCTACAGCGTTTTTATTGTTCGGATGCCAGTGCATCACAACATCTACACCGCTAAACAATCCTTCCCGAACCATGTATACTTTTCCGGAACCTCCCTCTTCGGCCGGTGTACCAAATACTTTTATGGTTCCTTTCAATCCTGTTTGCTTCATTGTTTCTCTTAGCTCAATAGCTGCTGCAGCAGAAGCAACACCAAACAAATGGTGTCCGCAACCATGACCTGCCTGACGTGAAGGATCAGGACTTTTTTGCGGAACTGCCTGTTGTGATAGTCCGGGAAGTGCATCATACTCTGCCAGTATTCCAATTACCGGACTACCTGATCCATAGGTAGCCACAAAGGCCGAAGGAATATCAGCAATGCCCTCTTTAACAACAAAACCATTCTGACGTAATAGCGACTTTAACTCCCCTGCACTTTTGTGCTCCTTGTATCCTACCTCTGAATATTCCCATATACGAAGTGCCGGTTGCTTATAAACATCATACTGACTGTTCAGTCTCTCAACTGAATTCTTCTTTACGGTTTCAAGTTGCCTGGGCTTGATTACCTGTGCCTGTGATGCAAAAGCAATTACTACCAAAAAAAGAACGCTCAATGATTTCATATGAATGTTTTTTGAATTCTACTTTACTTTCAATCTGCATGCGTGTTTGAAATGGATCAACCATTAAACCAATTGGGAAAACTCCATACCATCCATCCATACACTGCAAACCTGAATACCCGGGCCAGACATACCCATAAAAATGTTCTGAATGGAAGTTGAACGGAACCCGCTAGCATACACATAGCTGAAAACGGAAGCGGTGTAACGGCTCCAACCAGCACCAGGTAAATGCCATACTTACGCAAACTGTATTCAAAGCTTACCAGGTACTTCGTATATAGCTTCTGAAAAAGTTTTGTTTTGGTAAATGTAATACCAATGTAATAACCAAGCACCCCGGCTCCATAAGAGATAACCGCAAGGATGGAAAGGTTGATGATATAACTTGTGAGAATGCCTTGATGCTGCCAGAGTATCATAAAGAACTCCGGGGGAATAAGGCCGAACACAATTTCTGAAACTGTGAATATGGAAAATAAAAGAACCTCCTTATTTGCGATATGATTGATTTCATGCGACAGCGTTTCCTGGAGATATTCTTCCAGAAAGATGTACACGGTAATGATTACTGCAAACCACAGTAAACCCTTGAAAAGATTTCGCAACAAGAATTGCGATGGCGTATCCTGGTTCTGATCCTGATTCATAGGTTAGCCAACAATAGGCATTCGCTTGAAGGGTTTTGTTTCATCAAAGAGCTTGCGATAAGTAGCATGCTTCTTAACTATATGCGCATTTATTTGTTCAACTACCCGGATCATTTTTGGATTAAAATCCCCTATCCAGTTCATCTCATAATCCCGATAGGCAAACCTGCCGGTTTGTGCCATTTGCCGGAACGTTTCAATGATGGCTCCATCCACTCCCTTTCCCTGGTGTGCCGGAACAACCCCAAACAAAATACCGTAGGCCTTCTTATTGGTACGTATAAGGGTATGCCAAATATATTTTACTTTACCCCATACATTTAGCTTCCCGTTCACATGCTTAAAAATCTGATTCACTTCCGGTAAGGACAGAAAAAAGGCAATGGGCTCATCTTTATAATATCCAAACCAAATCAATTTCTCATCCAGTAATGGTTTCATCTGCCTTACCAGGTGCCGGGCCTGCGCTTCTCTGAGTTCTGGGATCTCACCCCTTTTTGCCCACGCCTGATTATACACCGTTTTTATTTTCTCCGGTAAAGTTGACCACTTTGCTTTAGGGAGATACGAAAAAGAATAATCGGGATCCTTTGCCACCAGGTTTGCCTTTACCTGTAATCGTTCATCTATTGCCCCTAATATTGGCCTGCCAAAGGTTAGTTGATAGAAGTATACCTGGAATCCATAATCTTCAAAGAATTGTTGATAATAGGGAAAATTGTAATTGCATTGATAGTTTGGTTCAATGTCAAATCCCTCCAGCAGTAAGCCCCACCAGCGGTCGCGATTACCAAAATTAATCGGCCCATCCATAGCCTCCATGCCCTTGTCCTGTAACCATTTTTTACAAGCGTCAAAAAGTATAAAAGCAGCGTCAC
>CAZCRJ010000231.1:0-5195 GCA_964501015.1 uncultured Roseivirgaceae bacterium
CACCAGAAATGTATAGGATTTTAAACCCCATGTGCCCGGGAGTGATTTTGGAAAGATTGGCCGGACTTGAAAAGAAATCCCATGCCTCTTCCATGGTAATGGGTAGGAATTGCCTTTTTTTAAGCGTATAGATTTTCATACCTAAAGAACAATTAAAAGCGTGCTATGTTCCTGATTTTGGCAGGGAAAAAATGACCTGAAAGCAGTCGGTAACGGTTGAATGTACAGGGTTAAAGTTTTCGCTTGCAATAGTTCTATAGCTATGCTATTATACGGTATGAATAGTTCAAAAAAATTATCTCTCTGGGGTATTTTGTTGATTTCCTTATTAGGATGCCAAACACAAAAAAATGAATCCATAGACCTCTCAGAACTCACCATTGCTGAAATCCATAAGGCGTATCAAAATGGAACGTTCACCAGCCAGCAATTAGTACGGGCTTATTTGGATAGGATCAGCGCGATGGACAATGACATTAACGCCATCAGCATGATCAATCCCGATGCGTTGGAAATTGCCAAAGCATTGGATGAGGAATACCAAAAAACCAAAGTGTTACGTCCGCTTCACGGAATACCGGTAATCGTTAAAGACAATATCAATACAACAGGATTGCCCACCACGGCAGGCTCCCTGGCATTAAAAGATTTTTATCCGGAAGAGGATGCCTTTATCATCAAAAAACTGGTGGCAGCAGGTGCCATTATCCTGGCAAAATCCAACATGGCCGAATGGGCCTTCAGTCCCATGCATTCGGAAAGCTCAACGAAAGGCATCACCAGAAATCCTTATAATCTTAACCATGTTCCGGCTGGATCAAGTGGTGGTACCGGTGCCTCCATTGCGTCAAATTTCGGAACACTCGGGCTGGGCACCGATACCGGAAACTCAATCCGGGGTCCATCGTCACACAATGCATTAGTTGGTTTAAGAACCACTTTAGGATTGGTTAGCAGGGAAGGAATAGTACCGCTCTATCTCAGAAATGATGTGGTAGGTCCAATGTGCAGGACTGTGGAAGATGCCGTGAAAATGCTGGAGGTCATTGCCGGATACGACCCCAAGGATTCTTTAACCCAATATGCGGACGGAAGAATCCCTTCCGGTTACACTCAATTTTTGGTTAAGGATGGCTTAACGAATGCCCGGATAGGTGTATTGAAAAACCTTGTTGACACTACTGCTGATGAAGAGGTTTATTCGCTTTTTAAAAAGGCCATAACCGATATGGAGAAACTGGGCGCTGAAATTATTGAACATGTGGAGATAGATAATTTTGAAAAGCTCAGCCAGGATCAATGGTGTCCCACCTTTCGCACAGACCTGGAGGATTTTCTTAGAACGTATGTACATCGGGATACGGTAAAATCTTTGGAAGATGTTATGCGTATCGGTACGAAGTCAGCCTATACGAAAGCAAGACTGGAGCGCGTGGCAACCAATTCCCTTCGTTGGGGAGATCCCACCATCCCCTGTGAGGATGCTTATACTGATATCAGAAGAGTTGCCTTCAGGGAGGCAATCGAAAAGAAGATGGATGAATTGCAACTGGATGCTTTGGTTTATCCAAGTTGGAATAATAAGCCTGCCCGAATAGACTTTTTTGAAGAAGAGTACAACGGTGACAACAGCCAGGTTATCGCGCCCCATACAGGCCAGCCTGCCTTTACTGTTCCCATGGGATTTACTTCTGGAAATCTCCCGGCAGGTTTACAATTTTTAGGGCGGATGTATGATGAACCGGTGTTGATCAAACTGGCTTATTCCTATGAACAGGGAACCATGCATAGAAAACCACCGAACTAGAACAACTCATCATCCAGATCTATTCGTATCTCCCACGTGGAGATTCTGCGTGAGCAAAAAAAATAATCAATGCCGCACGATGCTCCTGATCATACCCGGAAAAATCAGCCCATGAAAGGGGAGTACGGAATACCAGTAAATTCTTCCCCACAAACCAAGTGGTCGAAAGGTAGCAGTTTGTATCAATGTGTTATCCTGAATTTTGAATTCCAGCCACGCTTCTCCGGGCAGTTTCATTTCGGCATATAAAAGGAGCCTGCCGTTTTTCTTGTCGGCCAGAAGTACGCGCCAGAAGTCCAGCGCATCACCCGCTTTTAAATCATTAGCATTTCTTCTGCCACGCCTCAACCCAACACCTCCAAAAAGTTTGTCGATGAAGCCGCGCATTCCCCACATCCAATTACCATAATACCAGCCGCGGTCACCACCAATGCACCAGATGTTGTCAATAATTTCTTCTTTTGGACGGTTAAAGACAACGCTGCGTTTGTCACTGAGGCAGCCGAAAGTAGGTACTTCAATGTAGTTAAGAAAATTCTGGTTATTGGTATCAGTTGGTACGGCATCTTTCCAACTGGAGATGACCATGCGTTGCTGAATACGATCGAGGGTCAGTTTTATAGTTTCTTCGTAGTGGAGAAGCTTAATGGGAACAATAGTGTGTATCCTATTATCCGAACAAATCACTTCATTCTTCAGACTGCTCACCAGGCTTTTCGCCAGGGTAAATGAAGTGGAGGTTACAAAGTAGAGCCAGTGAGAAGAAAGTTTTGGAGTAAGCACGGGTACGGGTATGATCCAGCGCTTCAATCCGCGCACACGCGCATAGCCCATCAGCATTTCTTTATAGGTAAGCACATCCGGCCCGCCAATATCGAAGGATTGATTAAACGTTTCTTCTTTCAGCATTACCCCAATCAGGTATTCAATAACATTTCGAATACCGATGGGTTGACACCTGCTTTTTAACCATTTGGGCGCAACCATTACCGGTAATTTTTCTACCAGGTCGCGGATGATTTCAAACGATGCACTGCCCGATCCGATGATGATGGCTGCACGCAACACGGTTAGCTTGGCTGTCGACTGCCCGAGAATGTCTTCTACATTTTTACGGGAGCTCAGGTGTTTGGAGAGGGTGGGATCATTCACGATGCCACTGAGGTAAATAATTTGTTTCGCAGTGGTCTGGTTGATATACCCTACAAACGTTTCGGCCGACTTCTGTTCCAGCGCTAAAAAATCTTCTGACGTGCTCATGGAGTGCACCAGGTAATAGGCGAGGTCAATATTCTTCGGAAGATCGGTTACCGATTCCGGTTTGTTCAGATCGGCTTCCACTACCGACAAATTTTTCTGGTGCTCTTCGGTAAAATCTTCAATGTCAAACCTGCGCTTGTCTCGAACCAGGCAGATAACCTGATGGCCCTGTTCCAGCAGTACGGGCAATAATCTTCGGCCGATGTATCCGGTGCTTCCGGTGAGTAAAATAGTAAGGGTATTCATGGTGTTAAGTGTTTCTCACAGGCTTTCCAGAAACCGGTGAATCCTTTGGGTTGTTTTACGTTCGGAAACATCCATTCATATCCATCTTTTTTTCCGGGAAAATGACGAAAGGCAGGATGTTCCTTGCTGATGATTTCCGGAAAATGCTTGATGTCCGGAAGTTCGTCTATTTCTCCGCAGAAAACCTGAAGGCTATCTTTTTTTTCTGACAAAGAAATAATAAAATTAAGGAGTGCATTCCTGCCTTTTTTCACGGCATGATTTTCCTTAAACAATTGATGTGGGAAAAGCAGGGATACTTCCATGATAATGCAAACACCCAGAACGCTGTAAGGTTATAGCGCTATGGCTTACATTCAGTTTACCAGTAGCGTTTTTGAATTCCGGCATCGGTCGCTACAGTACTTTACCTCCCTCCATACTTTCTCCCACTTTTTACGCCAGGAAAAGGGTCGTTTGCACACCGGGCACAGCTTTTCGGGTAAGTCGGATTTTTTTACACCGCGCATGTGACAGAATTATTGTGCGCCCAGCGCTGCTTTATAAACCCGTAATACACGCTCCCGGGCAAAAGCATGGTCTACTATAGGCTTCGGAATGGCACTGGAGCCGGCCTCCGGTACCCACTTTTTAATGTACTTTTTTTCCGGATCGAATTTTTCGGTTTGCAGATACGGATTGAATACGCGGAAATACGGTGCCGCATCACATCCGGAACCTGCCGCCCACTGCCATCCCCCGTTGTTGGCAGCCAAATCGAAATCGAGGAGTTTTTTGGCAAACCAGGCTTCGCCCCAGCGCCAGTCGATGAGTAAATGTTTGGTAAGAAAACTGGCCACAATCATGCGCACACGGTTGTGCATAAACCCTGTTGTATTCAGTTCACGCATGCCGGCATCCACTATGGGATAACCGGTATTCCCCTCACACCAGGCTTGGAATTCAGTCGGGTCATTGCGCCATTCAATCCTATCGTAAGCAGGCTTGAAGGCGCTGGTGGCAACGTGCGGAAAATGCCAGAGGATCATGTGAAAGAAATCGCGCCAGATTAATTCATTCAGCCATGTGTCATTTTTCTTTAACGCAACCTGTACCAGTTTCCGAATGCTTACTGTACCAAAACGAAGATGAACACTCAGGCGTGACGTTCCATTGATTCCAGGTATGTCGCGTTGAAGGTGATACTGTTCAATGATGGTTTGGCGGATGGTTCGTTCCGGAAAAGCTATGCCGGAAGGTTCAAAGCCAAGATCAACCAATTTCGGAAAGGGGAGTGGTTCTGTTTTCTTTAAAGCAGATGCAAAGGATTGTGTGTCAAAACTTTTATAGTGTACTGATTGTAATGCTGATTTCCACTTCCTGCTGTAGGGTGTATAGACGGTATAGGGTTTACCATCATCTTTGGTGATTTCCCCTTTTTCAAAAATGACATGATCCTTATAGGTTCGAAACACAATACCTCGTTCTTCCAGTGATTGCTTCACGCTAGCATCCCGTTGGCGTGCATAGGGCTCGTAGTCGGCATTCGTGTAGACTGCTTTAGGATGTAATTTCTTAAAAAGCTCAACTGGATTGCCGTGCAGTACCAGCAATGAACTGCCCAATGCTTCTGCCTCAGTTTTTATTCGGGCTAATGCATCGTGAATAAACTCAACACGGGCATCGTCCTTTTCCTCCAGTTTATCCAGGATATCCGTATCAAAAATAAAAAGGGGAATTACGTTCTTATGTTCTTTCAGCGCGTGGTAAAGTCCTGCATTATCATCCAAACGCAAATCTCTGCGGAACCAGAAGACTACGGTTTCAGCATCAACTATTGTTTGTGCTTTATTTACGAAGCGCTTCAATTTCCTTCTCTAATTTGTCGACAGCCTCCATTTTA
>CAZCRJ010000232.1:0-5176 GCA_964501015.1 uncultured Roseivirgaceae bacterium
ATAGGTATAATCATCATCGGGTGTGGCTGTACCGGAAAAAGTAATGACTGGAATTATTTCAGCGGGCAATACGGAAGTAAATACAACTGTTGCGCTGGTGCCTTCAAATAGTGTGGACGCAGGGGTAGCAAATGCAACCTTTAGTGGTGCATCAATGAGACTAACTGTATGGGTCGTTTTTGATCCCAGTACTGTATTTCCTGTGACCGAGGTTAGTGTGATGATAATGGTTTCATCAGGTTCAATGGCACTATCTTCCGTTACAGATATCACAATACCATCAGCCGTAATGGTGTATGTATAATCAACTGTTAGTGTAGCTGTTCCCGATAGCGTAACCGTTGGAACTACTCCAACGGGCAGAGGGACATTGAACGCAATTGTTCCTGTCTCCCCTTCTTTGACAGATGATGATTCTGTGAGGAATTCAATCAAAATGGGTGATTCAGAGATGGTCACTGCATGGGTAGTGGCATCCCCCAATTCAGCATTTCCACTGATGGATGTCAGTGTACAAAATATGGTTTCATCGGGGTCGTACAGGCCGTCATCGATAATGTGCAGCACAATGCCAAGAGGAGTTAATTCATAGGTAAAATCTTCTCCTTCGGTAGCAGTTCCAGCAAACGAAATTGTTGGAACAACGCCATCTGGCAATTCGATGTTAAAGTCCAGCGTAGTACTGGTGCCTTCTGCAGCAGTTGAAAAAACTTCTTCAAACTCCACGATCAGCTTTGGCTCAGTAATCGTAACAACATGCGTTAACAAAGTGCCCAGCGTAGCATTCCCACTCGCACCAGTAAGGGTTATTTCTATGGTTTCATCCGGGTCAAATACATCATCGTTTACAGCAACGAAGACCAACCCCTGGGCAGTAAGGGAATACGTATAATCTTCACCTTCACTGGCAGTGCCACCCAGAATAAATTCCGGCACGACACCTACGGGCAATGGATTTTTAAAGACAACAGTCTGAGTGTTTCCTTCATGAACAACTGAAGAAGCTGTTGCAAACTCAACCTCCAGTGGAGGTTCGCTAATAGTAATAGTATGTACAAGGTTTCCACCCAATTGGGCATTACCATTAAATCCTGTTAAGGTGACGATGATTGTTTCGTCTGGATCCTGAACATTATCCTTTATCGTTGAAAAGACAAACCCGTTGGACGTTAAAGACACCGAATAATCAGCGCCTTGAGTAGCCGTACCACTTAATGAATAATTAGGGGTTACTCCGGCCGGTAAAGGAATGGTAAATACTACCGTAACACTTTCTCCTTCCGTTACCGTAGATGCTGTTGCCTGAAATGAAATCTGTGGTTTTGCCGGCAATTCATCATCATTACAGTTTGAAAAGGTCATCAAACCGAGAAGAAAAAAAATCGAAAAAATCAGGAATGACCTATTCACTATATTTCAATCGAGATGCCACTTATATCTTTAATTTCGGAATATAGTAACCATAATCAGCATAGTGTCGGAAAAACAACAACTGTCTGTTATGCTTAATGATTTCCTTTGCTCTCTAAGGTGTGCTTTACCCGTTTTTCAATGATCTTACGTGCAACTTCATCCAAAACAAATGTTGGTGGATTTAATCTGCTGCCAGATGCAGCCACGGTAATGGATGTAAGATCGGTATAGTTCGCATTAGTTTTCTGATACGATTGAGCAATCACATCTATTCCTGTATCAAAAATCACATCATAATCACCCCGAACATTGGCTAATGTATAAGTAGCCGTATAGGATGCCCTGTTTGATGTAGTATTAATATTTCCTTTATACGATCGGAAGTCAACTTTTACCTTCAGGTTGTTAGAGGTACCGCTGTAATAGACATAGCTCAACCCCCACTTTCCGTTCGTTTCATTGGCAGGTATCGTTGTCGTCTCAAATTGTGTTCCGATTTCAGCAGACCATACAGAACCTTTGGAAGTATAAACCCCTGGAGAAGTCTCAAACCATACCAATAAATCCATATCCACATCACCTGCACTTCCATCTTCTATTTCCCAGGATAAACTGATGGATAGACCAGCCGAAAGACTTTCATCTTCATCTGTAATCGTTAGGGTATACGTTTTGCGTGCTCCCAATACAGCATTACCGCTTACACCCGTTAACTCAATAATAACAGTCTCATTAGGATCATAGATCTCATCCTTCAATGTTGTGACAACAATACTATTTTGATTTTGTGTATAGGTATAATCAGAGCCCTGTGTGGCTGTTCCGGTTATGGTAAACGTAGGAACCACCGCTGGAGGTAGTGTTGAAGTAAAGGCCATAATCTGTGACTGACCTTCAATACGGGTATTTGCTGACGCCTGGAATTCAACGACCAATGGCGTCTCAGTAATAGTGACTGTATGGACTGTAATGCTTCCCAATTCGGCATTTCCCGTAATGCCTTTCAATGTTAGAATTATAGTCTCATCCGGATCATAGATTCCATCTGCAAGTGTTGTAAACACCACACCTGCTGCAGAAACCTGGAAGGTGTAATCCACATCTTTTGTGGCTGTGCCTGTAAGTTCTATGTCGGGTACGGCACCAGAAGGCAGGGGTTGACTGAACGTTACTGTAATGGTAGCTCCCTCTAGCACGGATGAAGTTGCGGACTGAAATCCAATTTTCGGTTTTGGAGGTGTACTTTCGTCACCACACTGTGAAAGTGTTAAGACTATCAGCACTGACAATACTGAGAGAATGAGCGGTATTCTTCTAAACATGATAAATTTTCTTTTGAATGTTAATTGGTAGTAAAGTTAATCTTCCTGAGCCACTATCCGCCACCGTGGTGTGAAGAAAAGAATACTTGATGAATACAAAAACTCCCCGGTCAATCATGGCCAGGGAGTTTTTCGTTGGATTACTTAATCCTTAAATATTATTCTGCAGGACACTCTACTTCAACCATTTTCTGAACATCCAGGTGGATGCCGTAGAAATTAGCAGCAGGTACTGTGAATTCCAATTCGTTTCCTTTGTAGGAAGTAAAACGACCTGGTGAAGGATTTCCTGAAGGAGCTGCATCATAAGCCTGAACTTTTACTGCGTTGTCACCTTCCTGGAAACTCCACTCTTCATCAAGTTCGATGGTAATGGTTACCATGCCATCGTTAACCGCTGAGAAACTTGCTGTTCCTGCAAACATGTGCTGACCAGCATAAAGATTAACTGTACCTTCAGCATAGGTAGTATACGTTGCCCAATTACCTCTTGTTACATAACGCGAACCCGCAGCCCAGGCAGTTTCGCCTTCATAGTCGTAACATACATTGTCGCAGTCGTAAGCAAACATATAATCTGGATCACCATCTCCAAAACAGTTTTGAGCAGATTTGATTAAGAAAGCACCACCAGAAGATTTGGTGTCCAACGTGATAACCACTTCAACAATTGCTGCATCAAAACCAAGGTCCAGTTTGATAAAAGGATCAGCAAATACACCAGAACAAACATCACCACCTCCAGTTGTAGGAGTCAAGTATCCTGACACATCCTCTCCATTAGCAGTAATGGATGCTATGTTATTGATATCTAAAGCTTCACTGTCACAATTATTGAATTTGAACATCAAGTGGCTGATCGCCTGAGCATCACTCTGGTCGATAGTGATGGTAAAGGTATAACCATTTGAACTGGAAGAGCTGATATCATAAGCTCCAGGGGTAGCACCAGATGCTAAATCAGAAGTCGTAACTTCTTCATTCTGGAGCTGGCAAGCAAAAGCCAAAAAGGCCATTAATAAAAACCAACTGAATTTTTTCATAATTTTTTCTTGTTTGAGTTAAATTCTGGTGTAAACATAGGGGTGAATCATGAAGGAAATATGAAGAATTTGATTTTTTTTGATAAAAAAGTACTTAATTTTTAGTTGGGTGGGGCACTAAATTCCGCCTCTTTTAGGGGCGTTAAGGCCAATTTAAGCAAACCGTATTAAACAAAAATCTCCCCGATCATACATGATCGGGGAGATTTATTACAAATCTTGATTATTTGTGCTTATTCGCATGGAACCTGAACCTGGCTCTGAACATCCAGGTGGATTCCGTAGAAGTTGGCTGCAGGAACCGTTACCTCAAAAGAAGTGCCTTTGTAGGTAGTGAATCGACCTGGTGAAGGATTTCCTGAAGGGGCTACATCATATCCTTGAATCTTGATGTTTCCGCCATTCTGCAAACTCCAGCCCTCGTTCAGGGAGATCGAGATGGTTACTAGTCCATCCTCAACAGATGAGAAGGAAGCAGTTCCGGCAAATTTGTGCTGACCAGCGAAGACGTTTACTGTACCTTCCGCATAGGCAGTGTATGTTGCCCAATTTCCTCTGGCTACATAACGCTCTCCAGCTGACCAGGCAGTGTCGCCCTTATAGTCGTAGCATACCTTATCACAGTCATACGAGAACATGTACTCCTCATTTCCGAAACCGAAGCAATTCTGTGCCGATTTGATCAGGAATGCACCACCGGATGATTGCGTATCCAGTGTAAATACTACCACTACCGTTCCACCATCAAAATTAAAGTTGTCAAATTTGATTACGTTACCGGTGAAAACATCCAAACAAACATCACCGTTGCCAAGTGTACCGCTTAACTCACCCATCCAGTCAATACCGTTAGTGGTTGCGGAGGTAATGTTATTCACATTCAAAAGTGATTCTCCGTCACAGCCCATCAATTGAAACACCAGGTGGCTGATGTCCTGAGCCTTGCTCTGGTCAATAGTTACAGTAAAAGTTAGTCCATCGGAACTAGAAGAACTGATTGAATACGCACCGGGTGTTGCCGCGCCAGCGGACAGGTCGGAAATCTGTACATCTTCATTTTGAAGTTGACAGGCAAAAGCTACAAAAGCCATCGAAAAGAACAGGAATAAATTTTTCATTGTTTGGTTGAGTTATGGTTGATTTAAAGTTTACGAATTTGGATTTTTTAATTTAATGAGGGTTGGGCAAAGGCGAGGGATTCTTTCTCCTTATCACACCCCTGGATAACCCGCACTGCCTTTTTAATAGTGGTTTCTGAAACCTTGAATTCAAGGGAAAGTCTTCGCACACTTTCACGGTATCCAACTCCCTTGTTGCGCTCCTGAAGGAAACGTTTATAATATTCAACATAGGTAAGCGTGCTGCTGCTCACCAGTCCTTTGCTGTGGAGAAAACTTA
>CAZCRJ010000233.1:0-5170 GCA_964501015.1 uncultured Roseivirgaceae bacterium
CGTTTTCCGCGCTGATGAAATTCCACAGGAGGGCTGATGATTTTTACCTCCGCACCTACTTCATCGCTCAAACTTTTCCAGGGATAATAATTACTGGGAAATTGTTCCGCAGCAACGATAATGTGTTCATCACTTCTAAGTGTAAGATTTTTAACCACGTTAGCCATGCCGTAGGACACGGACGGGATAAGTACAATTCGCGTTGGATCAGGAGCGTTAATAAGGGTGGCATATGCTTTCCGAAGTTTGTCAGTATCAGTGAAAAAATCATCAGCGGTAATGCTTGCCGGGTTTCTTTTCTTACGCAACGCCTGCACGCCCACCTTCTCTACGCTTTTTAAAAGTGGCGACATATACGCGCAATTCAGGTACGATACCTGAGGAGGAAGTGAAAATTTGGCACGCTTGGAGGTTAGTAAATCGCTTGCTTGCTGTACGTGGTGTGTCACAGAAATATGTTTAAACTATCAGTAAGGTAAGGAGTTCATAGGAATCCTGTATCCTGAATAGCAGAATTCATTGCTTGTTCCAGTCAAACGAATTGATCAGCTGCATCACATCCTTTTTCATGTATTCAATTGCAGGCTTAAGGGAGTCGTTCTGAACTTTAGTATTGAAGTAGAGTGCGCCTCGAATAAAGTTTTTTGTGGAATCGGTGATGGTAAACTGCATCTGGCTGGGGACTTCGCCTTGTAACTCCACTACTACTGCTGTTTTGCCATTTGGTGTTGTAACAATTGCCTCATCAATAGCATATGCTTTTATCTGGTGTTTTGCGGCAAGGGTGTACGCATCGTTCATAAACTCCTTCAACAGTTGTTCATTATTTTCAATTGCCTTGTACGTAATGTGTATAGTAGAATTTAGTTCAGGGTAGAATATTTCAATCCAATAGCGCTCACGTAGTCCGGAGGTGTCGGGTAACAACCGCGCGTGCCTGGAGTAATCAAACCGATAGGGCAACGTATCGGGAAGGGATTGGTATTCTGGAGGGGGTAGAATTAACCGGTTATACCCCATTGGCTTGGGAAGAAATTCACGCTGGCAAGAAGTAAACATTCCGACCACCAAAGCAACAATACATAATTGAAAAACGGACCCCGGTTTGATATGCAAATAGCAAATTTTAATCATTCTGCTCTTCTTCAATGGTTACCCTCACGCGCTTTATTCTTTTCTTATCCACAGCCTCTACCGTAAAGGTAAACTGATTGTACCGGATCGTATCACCAGCCTTGGGGAAGCCTTGATTTATTTCCAGGATAATGCCACCCAGCGATTCGCTTTCCCCCTTAATAGCATCAAAGGTATCGGTATTTATTTCGAGCGCTTTACAGAAATCGTGAAGGGAAATCTTTCCTTCAAATATAAATGTTTTGTTGTCCAGCTTTTGATAGGATAAACCCGCATCATCAAACTCATCATTAATTTCACCAATGATTTCTTCGATAACATCTTCCAATGTTATAATTCCGGCCGTTCCGCCATATTCATCCACCACCACGGCAATGTGTATTCGCTTTTCCTGGAAATCTTTCAGCAGTGAATCAACCTTTTTGGTTTCGGGAATAAAGTAAACAGGACGCAAAAGCTTTTGCCAGTCAAAAGTTGCTGCTTCATGGAGATGTGGGAGAAGATCTTTGATGTATAATAATCCTTCAACTTTATCAAGAGATTCACGATATACCGGTAATCTTGAAAACCCCGATTTATTAATGAACTGCATAAGTTCATGAAAGTTCAGCTCCACATCTGCTGCTGAAATATCCAGACGTGAACGCATCACCTGTTTTACACTAAGGGTTCCAAAGTTTACGATACCGCGTAAAATTTCCCGTTCTTCTACGGTGGTTTTATCGGTACTGGTGGCGATTTCAAGGGCCCTATTCAGTTCCTCCACAGTAGTGTGGTATCCTTTTTTCTCAATGCGTTTCTCCACGAGGTTACTCATTTTCATTAGCGGATAGGAAATGGGCGTACACAGCTTTTCCAAAACGCGCCATGTGCCAGACAATAACCGGGCAAAGGATAAATTATTTTTTGTTGCATATACTTTTGGCACAATCTCACCAAAAAAGGTAAGGAAAAACGTGATGGTGAAGGTTACGATGCCCACCAGCAGTTCCTCTGGTTTACGCGTACCGGACAACTCCCACATCAAAAACGTTGCGATGGTTACAATCCCTACGTTAACCGTGTTGTTCATGATGAGGATAGTGGCCAGCAGGTTTCGTGGTCGATCTAAAAGTGCAATGATAGTTTTATCACTGATATCCTCACTTTCACGGCATTGATCCAGATCTTCAGGCTTGAGCGAAAAAAAGGCGACTTCAGAACCCGAGATCAATCCAGACAATATGAGCAATACAATAATAGAAGTAAAGCTGATGATGTGCATCAGGTTTAGATCCGAGAGGAGGAGCTGTAGAAGGGTAATACTGGGAGGTTCGTCCAAGGGAGTTTTGCTTTGATGAAATAATCAGAAAGGCAAATCGTCAGGAGCGCCAGTCTCCGGAGGTATGGACATTCCTTCAGCGCCACTACTCTTAGCTGGAGTGGAATAGCTGGAATCAGTAGCGCCATCTCCGCCTCTTTTGGAGAGCATAGTCATGTTGTCAGCGACTATTTCTGTAATGTAACGTGTTACCCCCTCTTTTTCCCATGAACGAGTACGCAACTTCCCTTCAATATACACCTGATCCCCTTTGTGAAGATACTTTTGAGCTATTTCGGCTAGGCCACGCCATAATACAATGTTATGCCACTCGGTGATAACCTTTTTCTCCCCTGTTGTTTTGTCGCGATACGTTTCAGAGGTGGCCATGGTGAAATTTGCTACCGATACGCCACTGTCTAACGTACGTACTTCCGGATCTTTTCCAAGATTTCCAACCAATATAACCTTGTTCACGCCTGACATAGCAAATCAACGTTTAGTTACAATATATAATGAAAGAAGTCATTGCAAAAAATAGAAGAAGGGCTGTTGCAATGACCACGTAAGCACAAAAGTACCAATCTTATGGAAACTATAAAAGCTTGTGGTTGGCAAGGAACCTATTGACCAATACCGGTTTTGGCAACTCCTTAACTTTAGTAATCGAGTAAAATTTCAATGATTTGGGCAAGGATACAGGCTTTTTAGGGGACTCTAAAATAGCAAATCTTGTTATAATCGTTTGATGACTTAAGAGGTGTTTATACGGCCGGGAAACAGTTATTGAAGAACACATTGATTTGACTTCCCGCAAAAGCGGATCATCTTCCAGTATTTTTTCTGCTTTGAACGGCCTGTTTTTTTCCACCAGGTAAAAATCGTAAAGCCCTTTCCAGATATCTTTACCGGTGCGCATATTCATTACTACTGATTTTCCGTTTTTTATTACGAAGTAATAGAAGAATCGCTTTCTGCTTTTCTTCTTTTGAAGTTTAACAGGAAGTATTGCCTGCAGGTCATTTTTGTAGGCGATACATTGAGTGGCAAAAACACAACCTGCACAAAGTGGATTTTTAGGAGTGCACTGCAGGGCTCCAAACTCCATAACTGCCTGATTATGCTCAGCAGGGTGCCGGGAAACCAGTAAGGAATTGGCCAGAATCGTAAACTCTTTCTTTCCCTCAGGCGTATTGATTGGTGTGGCGGTTCCTGTAAGGCGCGCAAGAACACGGAAAACGTTACCATCCACTACTGCAACTTTCTCTTCATACGCAATAGAAGCAATGGCTGCAGCGGTATACTCACCAATGCCGGGAAGACTTTTCAGTGCTTCATAGGTATCGGGGAAAATGCCATCCAATTTCTGAACAACAACTTTGGCACAAGCATGGAGATTTCGTGCACGTGTATAATATCCAAGCCCCTGCCATAGCCGAAGCACTTTTTGTTCAGGTGCGGCAGCCAATGAGTGGACATCCGGAAACTCATGAATAAACTTCTCGTAATAGGGCATGCCCTGCAATACCCGGGTTTGCTGAAGGATGACTTCGGAAAGCCAGATTTTATAGGGGTCTGTTGTTGTTCTCCAGGGAAGGTCTCGTTTGTTTTGGTGATACCATTTTACGATTGTTTTACTGAAATACCGAGCATCCATCCCCCTGATTATCAATTTTTTCAATATTAATTTTTAATTCTGAAGCCACAAATTAACTTTGGCCTCCCAATTGAATTTTAAAATTTTAAAACTGTGACGAAAGCAGATATTATAAACGAAATCGCAGAGAGGACCGGAGTGGACAAGGCCGATGTAACGGCATCTGTAGAAGCATTTTTCAGTGTAGTGAAGAACAATATGTCAAGCGGTCATAACATCTACATCCGCGGATTCGGCAGCTTCATTAATAAGAAAAGGAAGAAAAAAATTGCCCGTAACATTTCACGCAATACAGCGCTGGTGATTGACGAACATTATGTTCCAAGCTTTAAACCCGCAAAAATCTTTGTGAATAAGATTAAATCAAGTGATCGTGTAAAACAGCTTGCTGACAAAGCCTGAGGTTAGGCTCCTTTATCCTGATAGGAGCGATGAACTATGTTACGAAATCGAATCATTTTACTGGTTATTAGTGTTTCCCTGATTGTTCTGCTATTTAGCTTGCCAAAGGTTGTTGTGCAAAATGAAAGTGGGGCAGTAACAGCAGACTCGCTGGCTGTTGAATCAGATCCCCATGGGGCTCCCTCGGTAACCATGCAACAGGCCATAGCCAGAATCCGCGGTCAATTTGAAATGGGAGGTACTGGTGAAAAAAGTGCTATCTTTGCCGACTCTTTGGCAGACCTGTACCTGGTAGCAGGTAGATTTGACAGCGCTGCCTGGTATGCCGACCAGTCGGCTGCGTTCTTTAACACCATGGAAAGCTGGATAAAAGCAGGTGACAGCTATTATCAGGCCTATACGTTTGCGATGGACCCGCAGAAGCAAAACGAATTGGCAGGCAAGGCCCAGCAGTATTTTACCCTGGTATTGAAGAGTGACCCAGGTAATCTGGAGGTTAAATCAAAAATGGCAATGACGTATTTAACGTCTGGCAACCCCATGCAGGGCATAACGCTCTTACGCGAGGTGTTGGCAGAAGATCCGAAAAATCAGTCAGCGCTCTTTAACCTGGGCATGTTATCGGTTCAATCAGGTCAGTACGATAGGGCAATCGAGCGACTGAACGAATTGATATC
>CAZCRJ010000234.1:0-5158 GCA_964501015.1 uncultured Roseivirgaceae bacterium
TTGATTTTTAAAACGTGTATTTTACTTTTTGAAGTTTGTAGACAGCATAGTAACGTATGCAGGAAGATTTCGTGACGAATCACTCTGTTATGAGATATCCGCACCCTTAACTACAGGGTTGGCGGCACGCTGGATTTCCTTTCGGTATAAGGTTCCGTATTATTTCGAAGTTGGAGATTTGTGGCCTGAAGCACCCATACAAATGGGCGTGATCAGAAATGCGGTGTTGAAGAAGATGTTGTATGCACTGGAAAGAAGTATCTATACAGGAGCAAAAGCCATTGTGGCTTTATCACCATCCATAAAAGAAGCCATCGCAAAAAAGATTTCTGGTAAGCCCATACACCTGATCCCCAACATGGCTGATACTATATATTACACGCCAGAAAAAAAGAATCCATCGTGTGAGACAACGTATGGTGTAAGCGGAAAATTTGTAATCGCTTACATTGGCACGATAGGCCTGGCCAATCGGTTGGAATACCTGGTGGAGGTTGCAGCGCAGGCACAGAGGATGAACCTTCCTGTGCACATCCTTATTTGTGGAGATGGAGCCGTACGGAAAACCTTACTTCATTCAGCTCACGAAAAGGGTTTGTCAACCATTAGTTTTATTCCGCACCAACAACAGGAAGGAGTTCGCGAAATTTTATCGATTACCGATGCGGTGTTTGTGAGTTATAAAAATTTACCGGTGCTGGAGACCGGTTCGCCCAATAAATTTTTTGATGGTCTGGCGGCAGGGAAACTGATTATCCTGAATGTTGGTGGGTGGCTGGCCGAAGAGGTGAAGAAGTATGGATGCGGCATACAGGTTGATGCCGACCATCCGGCCGATGTGCTGGTTCAGCTTCAACCATTTTTGAAAGATTCTGCAAAGCTGATACAGTACCAGGAAGCAGCACGAAACCTGGCTGAAACAAAATACGCACGAAGCATGCTTAGTGAACAGTTTAGCATAATTATACTGAATGAAGTTCGAGCAAATTGATGGCCCTTACATCATCGTGTTGTTATCCCGGTGAGCGCTTCATAAGGTAACACTGGAGAGAACGGCTACTCGATTGTGGTGCAGAGTCTATTTTTTCCAATTCTCAATCTTGAGCCCAGGAATAGTGGAGTAATGCCTTTCGTTATTGGTAATTAAAGTCAGTTCGTTTTCTATTGCAATTCCAGCAATCAAAATATCGGATATTCCAATGGTAATTCCCTTTTGTCTCAGATTCGCGTAAAGGTCACCAGATAGTTTAGCAGATTCTTCTGAAATGTGAATGATTGTATTATTCGTTACAAACTCTTCAAATTCAATCAATTGCTTTTCGGCTTTTTTATATTTAAGTCCTCCGAGGATTTCATAATAGGTAATTATTGATATGTTAATCACATCAAACTGTTTCAGGTAGTCATTAAATTTCTCAACTACTGTTGAATCACCTTTAAAATAGAAGGAGAGTATGTCGGTATCTACCAGCGATTCGTTCACGTTTACTTTAGTTGTCTGTCATTAGCTCTATTGTGGTGAAGCTTCTCCGTCAGGTCTATAAAAAAATTATCATCCAGGTCTTTCCAGGTTCCGGCAAGTTTTAAGGTCTTGTCTTTGGATTTTAGCTGACCTTCAATTTTGCCCAATAGCGTATTGATTTCAGTTAGTTTTTCTGCCGATAACTGCTGAAGTCTTCTAACAAGGTTGTTCCGAAGTCTGTTCTTTACATTCATAGGGTTAAAGGTACAATTGAGTTTACTATGTCAGACAAAAACTTTTTCTCCTTTTCTGTCATAGATCAATTTTTTTGTCCGATTAATAGTTGCTTTTAAATATGGATTTCTAATGGAGTCCTCCGTTAATAAATCAACCTTTCTATTAAATAAAGCCTCAAGTTTATCCCATAGTGAAAGAAGGGCTTCTCCGCGATCAACCGGATCTTCGATGTCAACTTTTACCACTAAGTCAATGTCGCTTTTAATGGGGTCAAAATGGTCAGTAATGGATGAACCGAAAGCATAGAGTTTGTCCACCTTATGCGAACGGCAAAGGTCTACAAAGTCAACGTATCTCTCCTTTATTAAAGTCATTAAATCCATGTTTAAATATACTCATTTTTTGTATCGCATATTTTTCTGAGAGGCGACCACGCTAAACATTCAACAATTGGTTAGGACTGGAAATAGATTACAACCATGACCGTATTCGCACGAAAATAGTCCGATTGCGACCAAGGATAAATCACGGATAGCCACTAGTGGTATGTTTTTAATCGTTTCGGAAAGTGGCATAAATGTTGGCATAAACAGTTCCTTGAAGTGGGCTGTATGACCTGTTTCGTATTACCATTACCTAATTCCTTTGCGTATGTTGCAGAACTACTTCAAAATCGCTTTTCGCACACTATGGCGAAATAAAATTCACTCATCCATTAACATATTGGGCTTAAGCCTCGGCATCGCCTGTTGTGTACTCATTTCACTATTTATTTATGATGAGTGGACATTCGATACATTTCATTCCAAAGCTGATCGTATTTATCGTGTATTTGTTAAAGAAGACTGGGGTGAGAACCAGCAGTTCTTTAGTACCGTCACGCCTATGCCTATAGGCCCGGCTTTAAAAGATAACCTGCCTGATGTAGAAAGTTTTGTAAGGTTAGCGGCAATCAATACCATGACCCAGGTGGGTGACAAGCACTATAGCGAAGGTGTGGTGTTGGCCGATCGAAATGTGTTTTCTATGTTTGATTTTGAATTACTGAAAGGTCAGCATGAAGTTGTGTTGAGTGATCAACACAACATCGTGATCACGACCAACATGGCCGAAAAATATTTTGGTCAATCCGATCCGATGGGTCAGTCCATCTCAATCCGGTTGGGCGAAAACTTTGAAGAGTTTACGGTCACGGGCATAGTTCAACTTCCAACCAATTCAAGTATCCGGTTTAATTTACTTATTCCCGATCATAATTTTAGCAAAATATTTTCCGAGCGACAACTGAACACCGGTTGGTTTAGTATCCATCCGTCTACATACGTGATGCTTCGCGAAGGCGTAACACGAGCAGAAGTGGAAAGTAAGTTTCCCGATTTGTTTCGCAAGCTGCTGGGTGAAGAAAATTTTAATCAAAGTAAGTATGCCCCGGGGCTGCAACCACTTACCACCATCCATCTTGATACCAGTTATCCTGTGGGTGATGCTCCCGTAAGTGATGTGAGATACTCCTATATTCTGGGTACAGTGGCCGCACTAATTTTGTTGTTGGCGTGCATTAATTTTGTAACCCTTTCGGTAGGCCGCTCACTTAAGCGTGCCCGCGAAGTAGGTATTCGTAAAGTGGTAGGTGCTGCCCGTAGACAATTGGTAATACAATTTGTGGGTGAAGCGATGGTGATAACCGGTATCGCCCTGCTGTTGGGTATAGTGCTATCCGAAGTGGGTTTGCCGATGTTCAACGAGTTGTCGGGCAAGCAGCTTTTGTTTTCATGGGATGGATTTCTGCTGATGGTGCTGACAAGCATGCTGGTGATCATCGGATTGATGGCGGGGAGTTACCCTGCCTTTGTGTTATCCTCCTTTAAGCCCATTGCTGTGTTGAAAGGGTCGCTGCAAACCGGAAGTACAAAACAACGGCTGAGGCTGGTATTGGTTGGCATACAGTTGGTACTATCCATATTTCTGATTTCCAGCACGCTCATCATGCAGCAGCAATTGAGTTTTCTGCAAAATAAAAATCTAGGATTTAACAAAGAGCAGTTGGCAGTAATTCAACTCAATGTGCCGCGTGGAGGTATTATGAGTGAACGCATGAACAAGGGATTTGAAATGGGGGAGCAGTTCAAGACGGAGATCAATAAAGTAAGCGGTGTGCTGGCCTCAGGAACAGCCTCGCACGACTTTGGTGATGGTAGGTGGACGTCCGTAGGCTTCACCGATGATCAGGGAACGTATCGGAACTTTACCCTGAATACCGTAGATGATGACTTTATTCCGCTTATGAAGATGGAAATGGTAGCGGGTAGAAATTTTACGGATGCCCCTGCGGACCGTAAAGGTGTAATCGTTAATGAAGCATTTGCGAAGGAATATGGCTGGACGGAGGTAGAGGGAAAGCGCATTCCCGGAAAGGGTTTTGGCGATCATGAAGTGATCGGTATGGTGAAAGACTTCCACTATGCTTCGCTCTACACTGCTGTTACTCCACTGGTACTGGTTCAGGATCCGATAATTATTCTGGCAGGGGCTGAGAATGTAAACATTGAGAATAATCCGATGCCCAAATTGTTTGTTCGACTTGCGCCTGACAACATGCACGCTACGTTAGATCAGGTAGAATCCGTATGGAACACGTTGACACATGCAGAGGAGTTTGATTTTGTTTTTGTTGATCAGGCTTTAAACGCTCAATACCGCAGTGATCAGAATCTTGGTAAGATAGTTCGACTGGCTACCGTACTGGCCGTAATCATCGGTAGTCTTGGGTTATATGCATTAGCCTCCCTCGCTATGCAAAACAGAACGAAAGAAATATCTATTCGAAAAGTATTGGGTGCTACCGTACAATCCTTGCTGCTGCTGGTATCCAAAGATTACATAGTGCTGGTTATAATTTCGTTGGTTCTTTCCATACCCATTACGTGGTATCTCATGCATACCTGGCTTCAGAATTTCCAATACCGGATTGAAGTAGGGTGGGAGGTTTTTGTAATGGCGGGTGGATTATCCTTGGTTATAGCGTTGATTACCATCAGCTATCAGGCCTTAAAAGCAAGTTGGACACACCCGGCCGAAACACTTAAGTACGAATAAGCTTTCACCACAGACAGGTCCTTACGTCCTAGCAGAGTCTCCCTTAGGGGGCTCTGCGAATGGTATATCAAATCTGTACTTTCATTTTGCAATAACTCAACACTTTTTAAATCCCCTGCTTACCGAACAGGTAAATCTGTCTGAGCGGTGAACGGTGTGGCCTTCTGCTCATTTGATTCGTATCTTGCATGCCTGTCAACAGTTAATTTAAACCAATCTTTATTAGTAGAAGTACGGTGGGGCATTTTTCATTTACTACTTTGACCACTTACACTGCACTGAGCACACTTATTGGCAGGCTTAGGATGTGGATTGCATGTGTGGCCTGGCAATGTGTTTGGCTTTTCACTATTCGTCCTTGGT
>CAZCRJ010000235.1:0-5132 GCA_964501015.1 uncultured Roseivirgaceae bacterium
TGGTAATATTTACATAGCAGGTGGGTTCATTCAGGAACTTTACTATGACGATGACCTTGTTCTTACCTCGCTTGCGGGAAATAACCGATGGAATTCCTTCGTGTCAAAAATTGATCGTGACGGAAACATGATCTGGATCAAAGGTATTTTGGGAACTACATCATTATCGGAAATCAGGGTGTGGGGTCTCATCTCGGTAAGTCAAAGCGGTCTTGTTGTAGCGGGGAACTTCGGGCCAAGTGTAGCGATAGACGACCAGGTACTAACTCATCCAATCGGATTCCCGGGCAATAATTTGCTCATTGCCAGATTTGATCTGGATGGAAATCTCATCTGGCTAAAAAATCCTCCCTCCGAAACGAATGTTGAGTGTCGTGAAATAATTATCGAGAATTCAGGCAACGTGTATTTAACTGGACCATTTACCAATACAGTATATTTTGACGCCTTTACCCTAACAGCAACCAATGACACGCACAGTGATATTTACGTTGCTAAGTTGAATCCGGCAGGTGAAACACAATGGGCGAAAGCCGGACTAAAAGTGGCAAACAAAGAAGATAACAACATGGGCCAATCACTTGCGGTAGATCCTCAGGGAAACATCTTCCTTATCGGTTCCATTAAAGGGGATGTAAAATTTGATAATCTTATTCTTCATGGGGATTCCTCTCCTGATTATTGGGCCACTGACTCTTTTGTTATTAAATATAATACCGATGGAGAACTGATTCACGGTACATTGTTTGAAAAAGAGTTGAAAGCTTCCCTTAGCGATATTAAATATACTCCTGCCGGAATATTTCTTACCGGAACATCATCACCGACATTTCAGTTTTTATATTCTGAACTCGATCCGGTGAATCTTACCGGGCAAACCAAATTACTGGAAGGGTATGGCTATCCACTGCATATTTCGATCTCACCTATTGATACTACAATAGTAATTTCAGGCCAAATGAGTTTTTTAACTGTAAATCAAAATCAGCTGGTCACCAAAGGCAGCTGGGATGGTTTCGTAGCCGGGACATCAGTTTGCGTGGCGGCCACCGCTACTGTGTCAGCTATTGACGGACCCAGCGAAGTTTGTGTGGGTAGCTTAATAACCTACCGCATTGATCCTATCGAAGATGTAACGCAATATGTTTGGACCGTTCCTGCATTTCTGAATCGCATTGGAACAGGCTCTGATTCAACAGTTTCGCTGAATGTTGAATCAGGTGGCAACGGTGAACTGACTGTGTATGCCGTAAATAAATGCGGTGTAGAGGGAGAAAAGACTACTATTTCTGTTAAAGCGATAGCATTACCCGCGCAACCCGTTCTTTACACATCCGAATGCAATGGGATAATTACGGTTCAGCACGGTGAGGATGTGAAGTGGTATAAGGATGGTGAGTTGATTCCGGATGAACATGAACATTCGTTGCTCATCCTTGATTCAGGTTCATATTACGTTGTTAACCAGAATTATTGTGGCGTATCAGAAAGTGAAGTTGTTTTATTCAATCCTATTCCATGGGATGAACTCTTCTTCGCAAACATACTAACGCCCAATGACGATGGAAAAAATGATTTCTTTTTTATTGACAATGCGCTCACCAGTTCAGGGATAAGGATCTATAATCGGTGGGGAGGGCAAGTATTTCAAAAACAGCCATATGATAACTCCTTGAATGCTGATAATCTTGCTGGGGGAATTTATTATTACTCCCTGAGTACCCCGTGTCCAACAAAAGTAATTAAGGGTTGGATTCATGTGATTAAAGAATGATTCGCAGGCAACTGGCCAATAACGATGAAGGCGCTGGTTCATAAGGCACACGCTAAGCCCGCTATGGCTATCTCAAAATTGTCAATGGCCCTATCAGGTGGTTGCTAAGACAAGCGTGTTGAATAAGATAGAAATAAACCCCAGACGGAAGTTTATCACCGTTCCAGTCACTTGCGTATGCTTCCGAGTGAAACACTACACTGCCCCATCGGTCATAAATAAAAACTGTGGTGTTTCCATATTAACAAAATACTTATAAAATATTAATAATCAGAAGTTTATGCTATAGAGTTGTACAGTAACTTTAAAGCTAAAAAGTGATAAAACTAGATTACTATTTTGCAGTCTCAGGATCCGTTAGCCTGAGATTCTATCCTCTTGTTGTCAATAACACATAAATACCCTATTCTACCTTCACTATTTTTAAGTCGGTGTTGGCGTTTACCACCGGTACGTACATCAACACTTCTTGGGATAATCATTAAATTCACTTTTGAAAAATCCACACACCTATATGAAGTATCTTTCCATTTGTTTCACTATTTTCCTGATTCACAGTGCATCCGCTATGAATCCCAACGTCAACCATGACTCCACCCGGGCAGTAATCGAACGTTTTAACGAGGCATTCAACCGCCATGACGTGGAAGGTGTAATGAACATGATGACCAATGATTGTATCTTTGAGAACACCAACCCGCCACCCGATGGTGCCCGGTTGGTGGGCGCTGCTGAGGTAGGCGCCTACTGGCAAAAATTCTTTGCCGCTAATCCAGATGCGCGCTTCGAGGTAGAAGATATGATTGTTGCGGGTGACCGCTGTGTAGTACGTTGGATTTATCATAAAACAAAGGAAGGAAAACCCTGGCGTCTTCGCGGTGTGGATGTGTTTAGGGTACGGGATGGGAAAGTGGCGGAAAAACTGTCCTATGTGAAGGGATAGAAGTTTGTTGTTGGTCCAACATTCAAAACCGAGGGTGCATAAAAAAACCGACCTCTTCGGTCGGCTTATTAAACTGTAAACAATTGAAAAAATTTATGGTTTGCCTGTTAGCGAAATGTTGAGTTGGATATCATTTGACAGGATCATGTCCTGCATAAAATGAACCCAGGCTACGTCATACTTCTGACGGTTAAATACTAGTTTTGCTTCAAGTTTCATCCCTTCTGCGGTTGCTTCGAGTGTATCAACCGTGGCCGTCTCTTCGTTAGTCTTTCCGCGAATCGTGAGGTCCCCCGTTAATTTATCACCTTCATGTGATTTCACTACAAAGGTTGCAGTAGGAAACTCTTCCACGAGAAAGAAGTCGCCTGTTGATAAGTGTGCTTTCAGATCGCTGGCACGTTTGCCATCTTCATTGGCATAGGTTTCCGGATTGGCGGGCTCGATGGAAGTCATATCAATGGTAATGGTACCAGCCGTGATTTTTCCATCCTGAACGGTAGCGCTTCCTTCATTGATCGTAATAGCACCATCATGGCCATATACACCGGCAACCTCTCCCCTCCATGTAACAGTAGATTCTTGTGGAGTAATCGTGTACGAAACGGCAGTTTCAGTACCCGTTTCAGTGTTTTCAGTGTTCTTTTCACTTGGCGGGCCACACGCATATAAAATCGATGCAATGGCCAGGGCAGTAAGTTGTGTTGTTATTTTCATTGTTTATAGGTTTATGTGAGGGTAAACATCTAGTATGACTTTTTGTTCACGCTTCAAGATACTTTCTTCTACTTTCCTTATGGTTAAGAATATAAATGGGCCGGCTCAATCGGTGGCGTGTTGGGATTTGAAGACGGGCGAACGGTAATTCCATAGCTTTCTAATTCAGTGGTTGTCTGCTCTGGCACAGTATCACTCCGGACTCAGTCGTACCCATGGTGTTGAGGTGTTAATTTTTCCATGAGTTAAGAGTTACTATCAGCCTTAGCCTTTCGCTTGATAGGAATTGGGCTATCGTGACTATCCTTCTTCGGTTTTCCATTGTCATCGGTAACCCTCTCCTTACCGTGGTCCCCTTCAGAGCCCAAATTTCCAGCCGAACCCTGACCCGTATCAGGAATGCTTGGGGCTTTTCGATTTTTATCTTCTTTTCGCTCGCTACCTTTTAGTTTGTTCATACTACCAAGCCTCCTAAAAGTGTGCCACTATCAAATGCATCCAGCGGACACTACTCTATCAGGTTATTTGCCTAGAAGGGGGAAATACTTCGCAGGTAGGAATTATTCTACACAGTTTACCGTAACCAACGTGGAAATTATATAACTCCTTGAACGGTCTGTGTAACGACTTTAATTTAGGTATAAGGAACTTTACATATGAATTGTAAAATTTAAAACACAAATAACTATGAGAACAGCTCAAAAATATATGTGGCTAATTGCCCTTATTGCTCTTGTTGCAGCGTGTCAATCGCCAAAACAGGTTCTTTTAAAATCTGAATCGAGGAGTGAGATTATAAACAGCATTGCCAGTGACCATGAGATGTCAAAAGAAACGATGGACGCCATTATGCGGGGCGAGCATGGTAAAATGCTGATGCATGATAGAATGAATACAATGATGAAGGACAAGAGTGGAATGGCACAGATGATGAAAGATGATCCTGAAATGAAAAACCGCATGACGTCAACGATGATGGAAAACGCTAAAGCAGACACCGCTATGATGGCTCAAATGCATACGTCCATGATGAATAATCCAGAAATGAAAAAACGCATGATGTCAACGATGATGGAAAACGCTAAAAGAGACACAGTTATGATGGCTCAAATGTGTAAGTCCATGATGAATACTCCGAAAATGATGGACATGATGGAAAAGATGAAAGAAGAAAAGGATACAAGTAAATTAGATTGACAAAATCAATAAAGGTATGATGCACAATGGAGATTACGGTTTTATGGGAGTACACGCTGGTTGGTGGGTTTTTATAGTGGTACTGATACTTGTGGCAATAGTATATTTTACCAGGTCACGAAGAAGTAGATAAAATTCATTCAGAACCATGGACACTACCTTTAACATCGAGGTAGCGATTATGTGTTAGTCACTGGTGTAATCCAGAGTCTCAGTGAGCGGCATTAAAAATGCATTCGAAAAATGAGCAGGTGAATCCTGTAAGTGCCTTCTCAATGGTGTAACACTAACTGGATGACGAGAACCATAGCACAAAAATTAGGTAAACACTATAAAAACCAATTAGTATGAGTCACGAAAAATTTAAAAACTGCATTGAAGCCTGCAATGATTGCGCGGCTGAATGCGAACACTGTGCAACTTCCTGCTTGCACGAGAAAGATGTGCAGATGTATGCTAAATGTATTGAGCTTGAACGCTATTGTGCAGACATGTGCAGAA
>CAZCRJ010000236.1:0-5131 GCA_964501015.1 uncultured Roseivirgaceae bacterium
GTTATACCCATCCAGGTACCACCAGCTTCGAGGTCGCGACCAGCTAATAAATCCGGGTGGTCATCCCAGAAATGTGCCGGTGATGTTTGTCGCTGGTAAAATTCATCGCGGTTTCCAGCTATAATCAATTTAAAATCAGGATGAGCGTTGAGGGATAGAAAAATCAGGCACATGTAGGTCGTGTTAATGATCTGAAAACCCAAATTAAGATAACTTGGTTCCGATGAAATTTCACAAAAAAAAAGCCATCTTGTTTACAGATGGCTTTTTTTATAATTCGTTGTTACTATTGATTCTGATCCTTTTTTAACTCCTCTAGTGCTTGCTTAATCTTACTCCGCTCAGTAGTGATTTCCTTTTCCGATTCTCCAAGACGTTCTTTTGCTTTTTCAAGTGCCGATTTCTTATCTTCATAAGCCTTCTCTTCTATCTTTTTCTCTTCCTTCTGCTTTCTCATCTGTTCCAGTACTTCGTCAATTTTCGATTGATTGGCCTTTACTTCCTCCTCTTTTGCTTCCAGTTGCTTGTCAGAATCTTCCAACTGTTTTTGCATTTTGCTTCTTGCTTCTTGCGAACGGAGCTGGCCGAATTCACGACCGGTTAAGTCACCTTTGTTACGGCCATAAGCATGACCCTGCCCTTTAAATTCTTTCTGATCCTTATCAAGTTTATCCTTATCGTCTGATTTACCCTTGTCATCACGCTTTCCCTGGTCTTCCGGTTTGCCTTTTCCATCCGGCTTACCCTGGTCGTCTGATTTGACTCTGTCATCTGATTCATCTTTGTTCTCCGGATTTCCCTTATCTTCTGGCTTTCCTTTGTCGTCAGGCTTTCCCTTATCTTCCGGTTTACCGTTTGGTTTTTCTGTCTTATCTGGTTTTTTGTCCTGGCTTTTTCCCTGTGCGAACGCCTCTGGCAATGTTACTGCAAGGGTGAACAGGCCAATAAGAATATATATGCTTATCTTTTTCATTTCGGTATCAATTAATGGTTTGTAATAATGAATCAACGGCATTGTTCAGGCTATCGGCCTGAGCGGAAATATCCGTTACACGGGAATTCAGATCATCTGTTACTTCATCAACGAATTCAGTCTCCTGCTCACTGGTGAGGGGTTGTTCGGCCGGGGTTTGTTTTCCGCCACAGGCTACAATTGCAAAGGCGATCACTAAAATGGCAATAATTTTTTTCATAAGTAATTGGTTTTCAAATCCTACTAAGATACAGATTATATAGGGTAAATCCCCTTAATTCCGGAATAAGAGTAGCTGATTTGGGATTAAACGGAAAGATTTGCGGTGAATAGTTGTTATTCCCAGTTTTTGAATGGCATTCCTGTGCTGTACAGTTGGATATCCTGCGTTTTTCTCCCAACCATATCCCGGAAACTTCAAGGCATAGTGCTCCATTTTTTCATCCCGGAAGGTTTTCGCCAACACACTGGCTGCTGCTATGGAAAGGTATTTTCCATCGCCTTTTACAATGCACTGATGAGGGATATCGCGGTAGGGCTTAAACCGGTTTCCATCAATTAATAAAAGCGAGGGAATGATGGAGAGTTGATCCACCGCCAGGTGCATCGCGCTGATGGAGGCATTCAATATATTGATTCGGTCAATTTCTACATGATCCACTTCGGCAACAGCCCATGCCAGCGCATCGCGGAAAATATCCTCCCGAATGCGTAGACGTTCAGCACGGGAGAGTTGTTTGGAATCATTTAGTTTGGGGTGCATATATGCTTTAGGTAGAATAACAGCGGCAGCAACTACCGGTCCGGCTAAACATCCGCGTCCGGCTTCATCGCAGCCTGCTTCAATCTTATCCTCACTAAACGATGATTTAAGCACGAGTCAAAAATAGTGACAATTTAAATTCCCAACCAGTCATGCTTAGTCATTGCTCAATTCTTTTAGTGCATATCCCTTCAATTGATAGGAGGTTAACGTAGTTTGAGCCGTAAGGGTAATCCTTGCCTCGGGCAGCAATTTTTCTTTGCTGTAACCCATCCAGGTTATGCTTTGTCCACATACCAAAAATCTAATACCAGCAGCATGTAGTTTATTAATTATATCAACATTTGGATTATCCGTTTTATATTTTTCTGCATAGGCATGATGGTTTAAAAAAGAATGTGTTGCTCCGCCATGTACTGCTACAACAATGTTTATTTTCTCCCTGGGTATACCTGCTGCCACATGAAGATTATAGAATCGGCCGATGTCGGATAATCCCCAGTTGATAGCGGATGAATCCAGCTTATTACGCCCCCTTACTTTTGAAAACGATACAAGGTCAATGACAATGTTATACTGAAGCTTGGGATCTGGCCGCTCGTCAATATGTGGCACTTCGGCAACAGGTGAATTGACATGTTTTATAGCTGGGAGAAATATCTTGCTGGTATTTGCAAGGGTATCAAGCCTGGTGGGGCAGAGTGTCCAGAATTCTTTGAATTGCTTAGGATATTTCGTATTTACCCTTAACTGCCATTCCTTACTCAATGCTGTAAACGAGGCATCACCTTCTGCCAGAAAAAAATAGCTCAGGGTTGTATGCTCACCTTCTGTGCCCTCCTCCGAATCATATGTAATTAATTTGTCTTCCTTAACCAGACCATCAAGTGCCTCTTTTATTGCCCGATGACCCGCCATAATTTGCTCTTTATCGTCTCCGGTACAGGAAATGGTTGTCTCATAAAAATAGTATTGTGCAGAAGCCGTAAGATTTATCCATAGGGATAAAACAAAGCAGAGTGAGTAAAATTTTCTCATAATCAGAGGCCTTAGATTTAGCGAAAGGTTATTTCCCTACTTTCCATCAGGACTTGAAAGTAGCCTATAATTCTTAAGAATTGAAATGAATATATTGCTGCATTATTAATTCCTTTCATGATATGAAAAACCCCTGGACAACCCTTTCCACTAAAGAAGTCTATTCCAATCGCTGGATTCATGTTGAAGAACACCAGGTTATTACACCCGGTGGAGGAAATGGGATTTACGGAAAAGTACATTTTAAAAACAAGGCCATCGGCATTATCCCGATTGATAGTGAAGGCAATACGTGGCTAGTCGGGCAATACCGCTATACCTTAAACGACTATTCGTGGGAAATACCGGAAGGCGGTGGGCCGCTTGGCACTATTCCCGTTGAAGCAGCACAACGGGAACTGAAGGAAGAAACCGGATTGGTGGCCTCACACTGGCATCTGCTAATGCGGGTACATACTTCCAATTCTGTTACCGATGAAGAGGCCTTTATCTTTCTTGCCGAAGGCCTGGAGCAGCAAGAGAATGAACTGGAAGAAACTGAAGCAGATTTACAGGTACGAAAATTACCGCTCAAAGAGGCGATTTACATGGTTATGAATGGAGACATTACCGACAGCATGAGTGTGGCCGGATTACTGAAGGTTGCCGTGTTGAAAAACTTGCGGTAAAAATTCATTTCTTAAGAATCTATACTAGTCATACCCAAATTTTGAATCTTTGCCCGAATGACCATTAACCAACACCTTAAAACCAATTTCTTTCTTGCCTACCCGGTCATGATCAGTATGCTGGGTCAGGTTATGACCGGTGTTGCCGATAGCATCATGATTGGGCGTACTGGCGCAACACCATTGGCAGCGGCTTCCCTGGCTAATGTTGTTTTCATGTTGTTATTAACCTTCGGCATAGGGGTATCGTACTCCATTACTCCGTTTGTTGCTGAAGCGGATGGAAAGCAGGATAAGCCCATGATTGTTGACTTATTACGCAATGGCTTTCTGATCAATGTAGTAACCGGATTCGCGTTGGTTGCACTTATCCTGTTAACTACCCCACTGCTCCACCTGCTGAAACAACCTCAAGACGTAGTCGATCTCGCAATCCCCTACTTACAAATTATATCCTTCTCCATTTTACCATTCATGGTATTTCAAACGTATCGCCAGTTTGGTGAAGGACTGCACAGTACGCGTATGGCGATGATCATTGTAATTATCTGCAACCTCATTAATATTCTCCTAAACTATTTGCTGATCTATGGTAAATATGGATTCCCCGAGCTGGGACTTAACGGAGCCGGTTGGGCTACGCTTATTTCTCGTATACTAATGGGAGTTTTAATGGCTGCTTACATTTATTATGGGAAAAAATTCCACGATTACCGGGCCGGCTTTTCGTTCGGAAACTATTCCCGGAAATTGATTAACCGCATGCTTCATATTGGCATACCGGCTGGCATCCAGTTCATATTTGAAGTAAGTGCATTCGGCTTTTCAGCCCTGATGATGGGGTGGCTGGGCACTACCGCATTGGCTGCGCATCAGATAGCTATTAACCTGGCCACCATCAGTTATATGACTACTTCAGGTTTAGGCGCAGCAGCCACGATTCGCATCGGAAATTATTTAGGGAAAAACGAAATTCCATCCCTCCGCACGGCTGGCTTTACATTAATGATGATGGCGCTGGCCTTAATGACGGTGTGGGGAATCGCCTTTGTTATCTGGCGACATGAATTACCCCTATTCTATATTAATGATGCCGATGTCATTAGTATGGCTGCACCCTTGTTGATCATTGCTGGATTATTTCAACTCTCCGATGGCATGCAGGTGGTTTGCGCAGGAGCCTTGCGTGGTTTGCAGGATGTAAAAATTCCATCCCTGATGATTTTTGTTTCGTACTGGATCATCGGATTACCCCTTGGCTACTGGTTAGGATTCTCCTTCGGACTTGGCGCCAATGGAATCTGGATCGGGTTGCTTATTGGATTGACGATTACCGCCAGCGCTATGTTTTTACGCTTTCACCTGCTTACTAAAAAGTTGTTACCATAGTTGTCATTCTCTGGAGTTAGGACAGTTTTAAAGATTGCATTAATTTAAACTTTTTAATCAGTGCCCTATGCAAGATGAAGCGCTTTCCGTACGGTATTCACAAACCACTATCACTGAGCTAATGATACCTGCCTATGCCAACTTTGGCGGTAAAATTCATGGCGGAATTTTGCTTTCGCTAATGGATAAAGTGGCTTATGTGTGCGCCAGTAAACATTCCAGCACCTATTGTGTTACCGTTACCGTTGACCAGGTTGAGTTTCTACAACCCGTAGAAGTGGGCGAACTGGTTTCCTTTCA
>CAZCRJ010000237.1:0-5130 GCA_964501015.1 uncultured Roseivirgaceae bacterium
GTAAAACTGCCGGAACTCCAGGTGAAAATTGAAGGCCATCATTACCTTTTGATTGTGTGACCACCCGATATATTCGATCATGATTGATGTGATACGTATCAAAACTTGTTGAATGTTTTACCAAAAGAAACAATACCAATGAACTGGTTATACCTAGTGTAAGACCAGCGATATTTATGAATGCGCTACTGCGTTCACGCCAGAGGTTACGAATAGCCGTTATAAAATAATTTTTTAACATAAGTGGGGGTGATTGAACAACTGGTTTCCAATTAGAATGCCATACTTAAAATACCACTCATTTCATCGAATTCGACCTTTACGCTTAATCGGACTGTTCGTATATGGTATGCATCGTCCAAAATCGGACAATTGGTTCATTGTATTGATTGTCTTGATATTGTTACCTTTGTCTTATGGTTCAGAATGCACTTGTTCTATTGATTTTCATTGCTGCCGCCTTATACCTGGGGTGGATTATTTTCCGTTCCTTTCAGGGTAAATCCTGTGCTTCAGGCTGTGGAAAATGTGCTACGATCGATGTTGATGCCATCGAAAAAAAGATCAGGTTAAACAATCCATCTGCCTGATATTCGATTACTTTTCAATTCTTCCCTTCTGTATCTGAATATTCACTATCCTTTTGTTTAGTTCCGTCTGTATAATTACCCGACATTCCATTGCTTAAATGGCTATCTTGATTTAAAATATTCAACAATGAGAATCATTACAGTACTCTGCTTTCTTTTCTTACTCCTGGAAGTTCCTGCCCAAAACCTAAAATCCGGAGGCATTCTAAAGCCTGAACAAGCCCTTATGGATGTCCGGCATTATCGGGTGGTGCTGGACGTTGACCCAACTGCACAAGCCATTGATGGGTATGCTGAAATTGACATCATCACATCAAAACCAACGAATGTTTTAGTCTTTGATCTTGTGCATTTACTCCCCGTGAAGAAAGTATGGGTAAATAAAAAGGAACATCCTTTTAAGCATGAAAATGACCTTATCACTGTTTCCTTGTCTTCAACATTGTCCACCGGCAAGACAATCGTAAAAATTCAATATGGTGGAAAACCCGGTATAGCTGCACGTCCTCCGTGGAGTGGCGGGTTTACCTGGACCAAGGACTCCAATGGTAATCCGTGGGTGGCCATCACCAGCCAGGGAGAAGGGGCTAAAATTCTTTTCCCATGTAAAGACCATCCAAGTGATGAACCGAATGAAGGTGCCGAACTTATCATTACTGTTCCGAAAGGGCTATATGTTGCCGGCCCAGGTTTACTTAAAAAAACAAGCACGAAAGGCGATAAGAGCACTTTCCATTGGGAAACCAACTATACGATCAACAATTACAGCATCCTCTTTAATATAGGAAAGTATAAAGTGGCTACCCGTACCTATACCACAGTAAACGGTAACAAAGTTCCTATGCAGGCTTATCTGCTTGAAGAAAATTTTTCGAAAGCCGATGGTCTCCTGGATATTTTCGAACGGTCAGCCGGAGTGCTTGAAAAATACTTTGGTGAATATCCATGGATAAAAGAAAAAATGGCTGTTTGTGAAACACCTCACCTGGGAATGGAACATCAGACACTTAATGCTTACGGCAACAAGTTCAATTACACAACGTCAGGTGGTAAAGATTTTGACTGGTTGCTGCATCATGAATTTGGTCATGAATGGTGGGGTAATAAAGTTACTGGTATTGATTGGGCCCACATGTGGATACAAGAAGGTATCTGCAGTTTTGGTGATGCTCTGTATACCCGCGATTATGATGGTGAAGAAGCGTACATAAAACGTATGCAGCAAACGGCCCGAAGCACACAAAACAAATTACCCATTGTGATGGGCGAACACCTGGATACTGACACTGTATACCATGGAGATATTTATGGTAAAGGAGCGTTCTTCATGCATACGCTACGCTATGTCATTGGTGATGAGATTTTCTTTCCTACGCTGAAGAAACTCGCTACCGATCCTAAATACACCTACGATAACCTGGTGCACACGGATGATGTAGAGCAGCTTTTTAGTTCTGCATCAAGTCCTGACTTAAAACCAATTTTCAATTTTTACTTGCGTACAATCAATAAACTTGAAGTATCGGTAAAAGATCTGGGGAATTCCAAATATCAGGTTCGTCTGTTAAACTATACATCTTCGCTGCCCATTGACATTCAAACAGACAGTGGTATAAAGCGGACTACACTGGACGGTAAAGGCATTACACTTGAAAACTCCTCCTGGCCGGTTATCGATCCGAAGGTGTACTATCTAAAAAAGGTAATCCTTGAATAAATCCTATTATGTCTGGGCCTAATTCATCAGGCCCAGACTTTTGTTCCCTCCGTACAATTCTTGCAGATTTCTATTTCATTCCTTGACTTCAGCAAGGATGTACGAAATTCATTATACTGACTTCCAAACCAGATATCCCGAAAAGATTCCTGCTGAAGATTACCTAGCACAAAGTGCGCATCTTTATCAAAGCAACACGGCACCACCTTGCCATCCCACGTAATCACACAGCTGTGCCACATCTTCCAACAATGATTATCAAGATTATTTTTCAGGCTGTATGTTCCATCCGGATTTCGTTTATACCGGGAATATTTATCTGATGCAGGAATTAATTCTGAGCCATTTTTAAAGTCGTAGATCTGTGCCGTTTTTAATACTACCTGGTTTACTCCAAGTTCACGGGCAAGTTTATAGACTTCCGGAACCTGATGCTCGTTTGGTCGAACTACCAAAAATTGAAATACTATATGAGGTGTTTTTGATTGAAGCTTCTTTTTCCATGCTACAATATTTCTGGTACCCTCGATTACTTTACTTAAATCACCTCCTATCCTGTAGGATTGATAAGTGTCTTGTGATGTGCCGTCAATGGAAATAATTAACCGGTCAATTCCTGATTCAATAGTTTTCCGGGCCACCTCATCAGTGAGATAATGAGCATTGGTTGACGTTGCTGTATAAATTCTTTTTGAGGAAGCATATTGCACCATGTCCAGAAATTGAGGATGGAGATAGGGTTCACCCTGGAAATAGAACGTAAGGTAAGTAAGTGTATCGGCTAACTGGTCAATCGTATTTTTGAACAAATTATTGCTTAACATTCCGGTTGGGCGCGTGAATGAACGCAGTCCGCTTGGGCACTCGGGACAACGCAAATTGCAGGAGGTGGTTGGTTCTATCGCCAGACTTATGGGTAAGCCTGTAATGGCAGGTTTGCCAGAAATACGGGAGCGATAATAACTGGTAAGAACCCTTGAGGCATTCCATGCTTTATGGGTTGTTAATTTGCCCATAGCATTCACCCCATCTGCTAATCCTCCGATCATGCCCCAAGATAATTCAAAATTAACGTCTGGTTTAGGTTTTGTTTTTATCTTTCGGAAACTCATCCGATCAAATGAAAAGTAAACTATTTCTACTTGTTGCATTGATCCTTTCCCTTTCATCAGCAGCTCAGCTTACGCTTTCTGAAGAAGCCGAAATCTCAGTGATCACTTGTGGACCAGGCCAGGAAGCAGTATTCACGGCATTCGGTCATAGTGCCTTCCGGGTTTATGATCCGGTGAATGAGATAGATGCTGCCTTCAACTATGGTGTGTTTGATTTTGATCAACCCAATTTCTATTTGAATTTTGCCCGTGGACAGAATTACTACAGGCTTGCTGTTCAGGATTACAAACGCTTTGAATACGCCTACATCTACTATAACCGCTACCTGCACGAGCAGGTGTTGAACTTATCACAGGATCAAAAACAGCAGCTTGTTGATTATTTGGTATGGAACTCCTTGCCCGAAAACCAATTCTACCTATACGATTACTTTTATGATAATTGTGCAACCAAACTTCCTGAAATTATTCTGAAAGTTTTTGGCGATCAGGTGGTGTTTGATGGTTCGTATATTACAACCTCCTATAGCATCCGACAGCTTACTGATCTTTACCTGAAGTATCAACCCTGGGGCGATCTGGGCATAGATCTTTGTCTTGGTTTGCCCATGGATAAAAAAGCCACACCATTTGAATACATGTTCCTGCCCGACTTTGTTGAATCAGGATTTGATCATGCTACCATCAACGGTGAGCCTATCGTGAAAGAGAAGCGACTGATCTATGAAGCGCAACCTGTGGAACATAAAAATGGAATCTTTCAGCCGCTCTATATCTTTTCAACCTTCGCCTTGCTCGCGCTTGTCCTTACCATTCTGGACATCAGGCGTAAGAAAATTCTAAAGGTATTTGACGCGGTTCTCTTTGGTGGTATTGGAGCAATTGGTTTGCTTCTTTTTTTGCTATGGATAGCAACCGATCATAAGGCAGCAGCCAACAATATGAATCTATTATGGGCATTGCCCACACATCTTGTTATAGCCTTTGCGCTGTTGAAAAAACGTCAGTGGGTCAGGAAGTACTTCGCCTTAGTGCTTTTTGTAAATCTCCTGCTCTTGATAACCTGGGCCTGGTTACCACAACTACTTCACTACTCGCTCATTCCTATTGTGCTTGCACTTACGTTCAGGGCATACACACATTTCCGGCTCATAGAAAAGACATAATTTCCAGTCTTACATGTGTAGTGGCCGATTTGCTGTTGCTGCCAGGCAAGCTTCCTTTACTGCTTCCATGTATGTGGGATGCGCATGAGACATTCGCGCTACATCCTCTGCAGAGGCACGGTACTCCATAGCTACTACGCCAGCAGCAATCATATCAGCAGCACGTGCTCCTATAATGTGAATGCCAAGAATCTCATCCGTAGTTTTATCAGCCAGTACTTTTACCAGGCCATCCAGATCCATTGACGCGCGCGCGCGACCTAATGCTTTGTACGGAAAGCTTCCAGTTTTATAGGCTCTTCCGGATTGCTTTAACTGCTCTTCTGTATAGCCAACACTGGCTACTTCCGGCCAGGTATAGACTACACCCGGAATTAACAGGTAATTGATATGGGGTTTTTGGCCGGCCAGTTGTTCAGCTACCATTACACCCTCCTCCTCCGCTTTGTGGGCCAGCATGGCGCCTCGCACTACATCGCCAATGGCATAAATTGTATCAACTTTCGTTTTCAGGTGATCATCAACAGGTATCTGTCCACGCTCTG
>CAZCRJ010000238.1:0-5092 GCA_964501015.1 uncultured Roseivirgaceae bacterium
CTGGGCATCCTGGTAGCAGTGATGATTCTGATTACCACCAGTGTGTTTGGCATGACTGTATAATGTGTTCAGGTGTTTATGTGCGTATGTGTTTAGGTTGGTGAACATACACACCTAAATACCCAAACACTTGAACACATATTAGTATTTCCAACTTTTCAAATAAGCCCCTTTGGGTGCGCCAGCTTCAATGCGTTTTAAAATTTTCGGCAGGTACATGGTATTGTAGCGCAACCGCGAAATGTAATTCGGATTGTTATGATCACCGTTCCAGCAATGCTCGGCACGGTCGCCATAATCTACTTCGCCACCATAGAAAGGACTGTTTGTTTTCTTTAAAAATTCTTCCATCAGATACACGGCATTGTTCAGATAATAATTATCCATATCGCCACAATAGATGTGAATTTTCCCTTCCAGTTTAGGACCAAGTGTTGCCCAATCGCGTTCGAGGATGTGGCGAAGGTCATAGTTTTCTTTCCAATAGGCTGCTACACTGGGATCAATCTCACCGGTTACTTTATCCCAAATCCGTTTCGGATAACCGTCTTCCCCTTGTGGAGAAAACACGGCTTCCCAGATATCCCACTGCTGGCCGGAGCGACCTTTTGTACCCAGCGCAAGTTCGCGGTAGTTCATTTCGCGTAAGGTGGCCGTAAGTTGCCCTAAGTAATCGCGGTAGCCGGGGCGTTCCGTTGTTTTGAAATAACTTTCGTACGTGTAGGCATTCTTGTCTTTGTAAATATCCACTAAACAAAAGGCACGGAAGTCGATTGGATCAGGACAAGCCGCAAAGCATCCGTTGAATTCATCGGGATAAAACATTTGCACGGCCAGGGCTTCCCATCCCCCTGTTGATCCCCCATAGGTAAAGCGTGCCCACCCTTCGCCAAGGCCACGGAATTGTTTTTCAATTTCGGGCAGCAGTTCGTACATAATGGCATCGCCATAAGGCCCCATACTGGCTGAGTTCACCGCGTATGAGTCATCATAGTAAGGAGTAGGGTGTTGAATTTCAATAGCCAGGAAGCGGGGAAAGTTTTTACTGGTCCATTGTTTAAAAAAGTTATAGGCTTCCTGTGCCTGTATTTTATTGTATCCGTAAATATGAAAGCGGCCGTTGTAGTCGGTGGTATCCATGTTGGGATCGGGAGGCGTTTCACTGAAACCACCGAAGTCATCCGGGAAGTGTCCGTGAAAGATCATCAACGGATAGCGTGCTTCCGGGTGATCATCAAATCCTTCTGGTACCAATATATGCGCACCCAGGTACATGGGCCTGCCCCAGAATTCAGTGAGCATTTTACTCTGGATTTTTATGTGACGGATGTATTTAGTGTTGGCTGGTTCCGTTACCGGAGGTATTTTTTGATCCATTACAATACGGATGGTTTCGTTCGCGGATGGATCCACTGAAACCTGTTTTGGTGTGCTGTAAAAATTTCCGGGTTTGCTATTCCACTGCTGGCCTTCGCCCTGATCGGGTGGTAGTTTTACCGTGTGTCCTGTTTTAAGCGTAAAGGATTCGTATCGGTTGATGAGTGCCTGAACATAATAGTCACCAGCAGGGATATCGTTAAGGCTGAGAAACGGGTAACCAAATGCTGACCCATCTATGATGATTTCATCCCCCGGCTTCATGCCTTCTACATCTACACCGAATACCAGTTGTGTAGAGGGCCCGTCAACAATCTGATTACGCGGCTCACTTTTAGTGTTATTGGCGAGCATGAGTAATAATCGTCCGTCCTGCGCCTGATCACTCATTTCTGATGTGAATGAAATCGAAAATTTTAGTGTCGATGAATTTTTTTTCGTGGGAGAGGTACACTGAAGGCCGGTTACCAACAGGCCTATAAACAGGATAATGGATAGTCTCATAGTTTGGGGTTAGGAAAGTAAAAGATACAAGGTTGGTCATGCCAAACAAAGTGATTTTATTCCGATGGGCGAAACTTAATATACAGTCGTTCTTGCGGCACCTTTCTTTCACTATATTGCCAATCCCTTAAGTAGTCGAGCATGACGATCTACCTCATCGAAGATGATGATCTGTACGCGGAATTTTTAAAACGAATGATTGGCCAGAATCCGGCCTATTCGATTACGGTATTTGGCTCTGCAGAAGAATGTGAGGCCAAGCTCAAGGCGGGCAAGTTTCCCGATGCGTTTATCTGCGATTATAAACTCCCCGGAAAAACCGGTATTGATTTGTATACGGAAGTCAAAAAGGAGCTGAATAAGTCACGGAAATTTATCATGATCAGTTCACTGGAAGATGGAAGCCTCGTATTAAGCTTTATAAAGAAGGGACTACGCGATTATGTGATCAAAGACGACACCGTAATCAATACTCTCCTCGCCATTCTGGAAGGGAAAGAAGACGAGTATTATCACTTCGATTAAGGTTTCCTATATCCGGATTCGAATATCTTCTTTATAGTTTACCGGCACGGTAAAGGGTACTCCGCTTTTGCTCAGGCGGATGGAGCCTTTGTATTGAATATTCATTTTCTTTCCGCCAAAAATAGCGAGCACCGTATCGAGTAAACCCAATTCTTTCAGGTTGAGTTTTACTTCCAGGGGAATGGTGAACTCTGCTTTTGCAGGCACGCGTAAGTTCATCTGCTGATCAATTACCGCTGCTTTTTTCCCATCAACATACACTTCGATGTCGATTTTTTTAACCGTCATGCGCAGATTGTTGGGATTGTATAACAAGGCATTGGCCCGAAGAATGGGTTCGTTGGAGGCATCCACAATAATGTCGTTGATCTTGCGCAACTGAACATCTTCCTTTGGCTTGCACGAAACGATCATCACCAGGAAAAGCGCTAGGCTCCCGGTCAGGAATAACCGAAAGGGTGTAATCTGAAAATCGTGTTTCAAAAACATAGCTGTAAGTATAGGGAAACTCTTTCTCATTTGGCGATTACATTCATTTGAAGCTTTGTGTTGATGGGCGTGCCAATATCAATCAATATCTGAGCCAAATGGGCCCAAGCTTATGATTAATTCGGATGATTATTCTTGTAATTAGGCTATGATACCTGCAAATCGTTTCATCGTTTACTGACGTAATTCGAGGAAATGGATCTTTGTCTTGAACATTTAAAGCGGCTGATGTTGTTCGGGCGTTTTGCGCGATGCTTGGTAGCTCTTCCCTGCACGCGGCTGCGCCATAGTTTCCAACTGGAGCGTTTCAGGATTCTGCGCAGGAGTACAATCACGGCCTTTTCCGATACGCCAAATTGTGCCTCAATGGCATCAAATGGAGTACGGTCTTCCCATGCCATTTCAATAATACGGTCGATGTCTTCCACCTTTAGCATAAACCGTAAAACACATGCTCACACCTTTGTTTATTTTTTTACCTGAAATAATGGGGGTTGTGCATCGTCCCATTCTGTTGCTTCCTGGTAGGCACGGGCCACCAACAGGGGTGCAGCTTCGCCATACAGTTTTCCTAAAAACGAAATGCTGGTGGGTGAGCCGGTGGCATTAAATCCATTTGGTACCACCACACATGGATGCCCGGTCAGGTTGGTAATCAGCAATTGCGTACCACCAAAGCTGGGCGAAATGATTACGTCAAAATCCTTGGTAACACGGTGGTATTCTTCAATCAATTGCTGACGCAGACGGGACGCATTGATGTATTCCACTGCGGGAATGAACCGGGCCGTGCGAAACGAATTGGGCCACGCGTTGCGTCTTTGATTGGTAAGCAGACTATCACGATCAGAGCGGGTAAGCTCATCAAACGCTGCGGCCGCCTCAGCGGTGAGCATCAGACGAACAGCGTTTACCGGAACAGAAGTGGGCAACTCCAGTGCCACCGGTTCAATGCCTAATGTACGGAGGATTTCAAGCGCTTTCTGATCGTTTTCCTTACCGGGATAATTTGCCTCGAACAAACTTTTCAGGTACCCAACTTTCAACTTTTTGATATCCGTTTTGGCGGAATAGTTGAAGACGGATGCGGTTGCGCTTTTATCGTTGGGATCTTCTCCACGGATAACATCGTACACCAGTGCCGCATCAAAGGCCGATCGGCAGATGGGCCCGATTTTATCCATACTCCAGCTTAATGCCATTGCGCCATGCCGGCTCACCACACCATACGATGGACGCAGTCCGCTGACACCACAGCGTGTGGAGGGCGATACAATGGAGCCGAGCGTTTCCGTTCCGATGGCGAACGCCACCAGGCCGGCAGAAGTGGCCGATGCAGAACCGGCAGATGATCCGCTGGAACCCTGATTCAAATTCCATGGATTTTTTGTTACACCTCCGTGCCATATGTCGCCCATGGCCAATGCACCCAAAGAGAGTTTGACTACCAGCACAGCACCAGCCTGCTCTAATTTTTGTACTACGGTGGCGGTGGTATTTATTTGTTGATCAACATAGGGTTCTGCACCCCATGTGGTGCGGGTACCTTCCACAGCCAACAGGTCCTTTATACCAAAGGGAATGCCATGCAACGGTCCGCGGTATTTTCCTTTCGCGATTTCATCATCGGCCTGTTTTGCTTTTGCCAAAGCACGGTCTTCTAAAAGGGTAACAATGCATTGTAGCGTGTCGCCATATTTTTTCAGACGCGCGAGGTAGAGTTGTGTGAGTTCGGTTGACGTAATTTTTTTATTCTTTATCAGCACCGCAAGTTTGTGCACCGGGTAGAAGGCAAGTTCTTCCTTGTTAGCCGGAAGTGTTACCGATTTTGGCAAGTTCCAGTCAATTGGTTTTTGAATGGTTTCTTTTTTAAAGTTAGAAGGAACCGGATCAAACCACATCGACATAGGAACAGCATTCACCAGGCTGTATTGATGAATGGCTTGTATGGACCGCTGATTATTACTCAGGCCCATCATCAAGGAGTCGCGTTCCGCTGGTGTAAAGCTCAGATCATAAAACGGTTCAATGGCTTCTGTTGGATAGGTTGCCTGTGACCATACCGGTGAAGCGATAAAGAAGAAAAGAACAATTGTAAAAAGCATGTAACTTGCGCGCGCGTTCATAAGTACTAAATTTTAAAACAAGGTATGAAGGAATATTTTTTAAAACTGTACCAATATAATGCGTGGGCGAA
>CAZCRJ010000239.1:0-5091 GCA_964501015.1 uncultured Roseivirgaceae bacterium
AGGGGCCAGTCTTTCCGAAATTCTTTTTCGCTGTGGTTTTTGTTTTCGTTTTCATATAGCTGAATTATTACAAGTAGAAAAGAACAACCATGCCAGATATAGGGAAGAAAGCTTGACTACTCATGTCTACTATCTATTGTGTAAAATTTTACCCATACTCTGATTCCTATCTTACCCACCTTGTCCAAATCAACGGGAAGTACCCCGCGTTTTTTAAGGGCTTTGGGTTGGCACGACTTTTTCATATAGTGTATTAGAAATATTAACCGGAGGTGTTTGAATTTCAATCTGAGATTATACTCCAATTACCTGATCCGGATAATGCTGGCGTAGGTTATGGTTACTATTTTGAAGGGGCTTTAATAGCGCCCCTTTTTTTTGTGCCGGTTCTTGGAAGTTCACTAAGATCTTACCCATTTACAATTTCACCTCCATTGGGATGAAGGAATTGCCCTGTCATGTAGACTGAATCTGCACAGGCAAGGAACAGATAGCTAGGCGCCACTTCTGCAGGTTCACCAGCCCGTCCCATGGGAACCTCACTTCCAAACGATGAAATCTTTTTCGCTGAAAAGGAAGAAGCAATCAAGGGTGTCCAGATGGGACCGGGGGCAACACCATTCACTCGGATTCCTTTCTTCGCAAGATTGGACGACAGACTTCGGGTGAATGTAACAATGGCACCTTTCGTAGAAGCATAATCGATCAGCGAATCACTTCCACGATAGGCCGTTACAGAGGAGGTATTGATAATACAACTTCCTTTTTTCATAAAGGGAAGCGCTGCTTGGGTTACCCAAAAATAGGGATAGACATTGGTAGCAAAAGTATTCAACAATTGCCGCGATGAAAGGTCTTCCAACTTCTTGGTTTCATAATGAAGTGCAGCGTTGTTAATTAAAATGTCAATTTTTTTAAACCGCTTGATCGCCTTTCGGACCACGTCTTTACAATGTTTTTCCTTGCTTAGATCACCCGGTACGATCAGGCATTCAGTATACTGTTCAATTTCGCGCTGTGTTTGCCGGGCATCGCTATGTTCGTTCAGGTAGCTGATCACGATGTTGGCGCCTTCTTGTGCAAACAATAAGGCTACGGCTTTGCCAATACCACTATCGCCACCGCTGATGAGTGCCACCTTGCCCTCCAGTTTTCCTTTTTTGGTATCCGGACTTTTGGAAACCGGCACAGGCATCATTTTACTTTCAAGACCTGGTCGTGCCTGAACCTGCTTTTTTCTTATTGGCTTTGATTTGGATTGCTTTTGCATAGGATAGTAGGGAGGACGACACGAACAGTGGAAGAAAATATTTTTGATCGTTGATTAGGTAGTGAGCTTTACGTACTGTCTTAGGGGTATTCGTTTACGCTTACCTGGAGTAGTAGTTGGTTGTGTACTCTCTTTATCACGAGGCGCAGTAGGATCTATAACCTGGGGAGGAGGGGGAGTTTCAACCAGTGGATCAGAAGAAAAGGTCTTCTCTGAATTTGGTTCTTCCGCTTCTGGTATTTTGTTTACGGGTAATATAGTTAACGCTGCCATAGTATACATTTTAATCACCCTCAGGAATTTTCATGCCAGTACATCAAACTTTCGATTCACCTTCTTAAAGTAACGAATACCATCGTGTCATCAGGGTTATTTTTCTACAGCCGATGACAATTCTCCTCAGAAAGAGAGGCCAAGACAACTGATTTTTGGGGGACTTTGGTTAGGGCTTTACATCAGAAAGGTAAGGAAAAGGCCTGACCCATGAGCCGACAAATAACGCACGCCCCACCTTTAATGATAACTATCTTAGCATACGACAAACTCCGTCATTATTTTCCATGGTTAAATAAAATACATTTATCAACTGAAAAAACTGACTATTATGAAAATCTTCACGCGCTTTTTACCGCTGGTATTTGTTGCATTTTTCGTATTCACCCAAGCACTTTCTAAAGCACCATCTACACGTTCCTTTATAGTATGCGAACAATCAATAACGCTTTCAACACAGGCAGAGGTAGATGCTTTTACCTGCACAGCAATCGGAGGTGACTTGACCATCACAGGCAGTGATATTACCAATCTGGAAAGCCTATACTCACTAACTAGTATTGACGGAAGTTTGTTTATAACTGGTAACGCGCAGCTCATTACGATCGGTGGCCTACGAGGTCTTACTTCTGTTGGTGAAATGGTGTATATAGTAAATAATACTCAACTCATCAATTTGGATGGCTTGTCTTCACTTGTCGCTGTCAGCGTTATGTTTCCATTTTTTATGAGTATAGAGATCGTTGGTAACCCTGCTCTCATCAGTATCCAGGGATTAGGATCACTAAAAACTACTCCCGGATCATGGCGAATAGAAAATAATGGCTCGCTCCCAAATCTGGATGGATTAGAATTGCTTACTCAAATAGGTTCGGATAATATGAGGATTATTGGTCTCACAATCAAGGGGAATGCCGCTCTTACCAACATAGACGGCCTGTCTGCGTTGCAATCAGTGGTTGCATATTACTCCGGCACAGTAGTTATCGAGGATAATCCTACTCTTTCTAATCTCAATGGACTGTCATCGTTAACAACTATTAGCGGAGGACCTTATGGAGGCCTTATCATCCAAAGGAATGCATCACTCACCAATGTAGACGGACTTTCTTCACTTATTTCAATTGCGGGTGTGGAAGGATTTTTAATCATCCAGGATAATCCAAACCTTACTAACGGATGCGGACTCTATCCCATTCTTCACAACAGGGAACTCACAGGTTTTCCGGTCAACGTTACCATCTCCGGTAATGGTGCCGGATTTACGGAAGAAGAAATCCTATCAGTCGGCCCATGCCCGGAATCAACCATTGTCGATCAGCCATCTCAACTGTTAATCACGGAGGCCACAGACCGTAGTATGAAAATAGCCTTTACACCTGCCGTGCTTATACCCACCGGATATATTACCTTACTGCAAGCCTATGGTTCTCCTTTTCCGGATGACGCCCCTGTTGACGGAACCGCTTACCATATTGGCAACAGTATTGGGTCAAGTACAGTAGTGGTAGGCGTAGGACCCGACACCACTGTAACGGTAACAAGTCTGATACCCAACACGATTTACTACTTTGCCATTTTCGCGTATTATGAAGGTCATGATTACGTAAGGCTGAATCCACTGGAAGGACAGCAATCTACAACACATGAAACAACTCCTCTTCATCCTGATCCGGCAGTGCAGGCATCCACACTGGTGTTTTCCGCTATATGCAGTACCAGCATGGTATTGTCTTTCACTCCTCCAACAGCAATAGTTCCTGATGGGTACATCACCTTTATGCGCGCGTTTACTGCTCCCTCACCGGAAGATGTTCCGGTAAGCGGAGCAAATTATTACCTGGGAGATGTAATTGGTCATAGCACTGTGGTAGTAGGGTTGGGGCCATCCATCAGTTTGAACATTGAATCACTGATTCCTGAAATGGAATACTTTTATGACGTGTACACCTATCACAGACCCAATGAAGGTAGCCCAATTTTTATTATTTCCAGTAATCCTCTGTCAGGAAGTGCCAGCACTACGTTCAGTAATTTTAATGCCACTGCCCATCGCAGCACACCATACCCGAATCCATTTGTGGAAGAGATTACAATTCCCTTCACGGTTATTACGGAAAACACTATGGTGCAAATTGTTATTTTCGATCCGATGGGAAGAAAAATCGCTGAGCTAACAAGCCAGCGGTTTAACGCAGGATACCATGAAGTGATATGGGATCGTACAGACTATCACGGCAGTAAAGTAACACATGGATTATATAAATACAGTGTCATCTCCAGTGAATCCAAACAGGGGAGATACGGCACTTTGGTAGCCAGATAATACTGCGGTGCAGGTGTTGGTAAGGGGCCTGTTCCGATCGACCAACTATCCGAAGCGCTAATACGCAAAGGGGAAATAGCGGCTACTTATGGAGAGGACAACGGATATCAATGTAACCTCCACAGGCAGAAATTCGTTTTCTGATTTTGTCACCCTATCCTTTATGATCGATTACAATCAGGTACTAAACAAAATCTGGCAACACTACAATCAAATTACCCCGTTTTCAAAGGAGGAATTTGATCAAATCGCAAGCCTGTCAACCTTGCATGTGTTACAGAAAGGGGAGATACTCTATAAACAAGGTACTATTCCGGAATATGGGGGCTATATAATCAAGGGAGCGTTACGCAGCTTTTATACACCCGTCATGGAAAAAAGGGATGTAACTACAGGATTTTATTTTGAAGACTCCTGTTTTGGCGACTTGCGGAGTATATTCTATCATGAACCGGCCCTCACATCACTTCAGGCTGTAGAAACTACCTATATCGGGCGGCTGGATAAGGTTCATTACCTCCATCTGTTCGATACGTGTAAACCATTTGCCCGGTCGATGATGCTTGCGATGGAAAGCAAATACAATGAACTTTTACATGAGACCATTGATAGAATTGACCGCGAGGCAGAGCAACGCTATTTGACAATGCTGGAGCAGTATCCGCACATTCTGCAGCGGGTGTCTCAGCGCTACATTGCCTCTTACCTGGGTATTAAGCCTCAATCCCTTAGCCGGATCAGGAAAAACATTACCGAAAGAAAGTCTACACTAGCCGCCCAGGCTTAAAATTTTTAAGGCATTCACCTTTGTTAACCTATGTGAACGTCTCATGCGAGTGGTGTTACGTTTAATTTCATAAAAACACATCTATGAAACGTACCATCATCAATCCGGTAATTCAGGATACGGCAACCTTCCTGAGAACTGCAAAAGAAACCAATGCAACCGCTTCCGAGCTGGAGATTACCTTGATGCCCGGAGGTGGCAACACCTTCCATTATCATAAAACCTATTCCGAGACCTTCATCGCAGTAGACGGTGACTTGGGGTTACGACTCAGCAAGACAAAAACCATCATCCTGAAACCCGGGGAGCGCTACACGGTACAGCCCATGCAACTTCATTGTTTTTTCAATCCATCAGATAAAAACAAAATTGCATTCCGCATTCTTATTGAACCCGGGCATGAAGGTTTTGAGAAATCATTACGCATTTTATACG
>CAZCRJ010000240.1:0-1750 GCA_964501015.1 uncultured Roseivirgaceae bacterium
GTTAAAGGAAAAGATATTAATGGTGCCGACAATTGCTCATCGTTGGATAAAAACGTAATAGCTCGAGAGTCTTTACCCTTTCCAATCTTAAATGAGTTAAGGGTAATTAGCAATTCTCAGATCGACTTTAACTTCTCAACATTGCCTAATGTTCTATACCGTTTAGAAGTAGCCACCAATAACAACACTACTTTTCAGAATGCACAAACGGTGTATAACAGCACCACTGCCACACTTAATAATTTACAAACTAATACGAATTTCTATTGCTTTCGGTTAGGCGCTTTCGATCCCTGCAACAATACCATCGCCTATTCAAATGTGATTTGCAGCACAAACTTTACAGTTGCCGCCAACAATAATCAGAACACTATTGCCTGGACTACCAACACTACCGATGTTGCCACCTTCACTATTCTTCGTGACGGTATTCCCTTCGCAACAACCAACTCCAATTCTTTTGCTGACAATACTACTTCCTGCCAAACCGAATATTGTTACAGAATAGTTACACAATACACAAACGGAAGTAGTAGTTCATCGACCGAGAAATGCGTGACAGCCATATCCACAGATATCCCAACCAGCATCAATAACGCTACCGCTATCGTCACATCAAACGGGTTAGCTATTTCCTGGCAACAGGACCCCGGTTTTGTACCAGTGGAGTATAGCATTTACCGTAGAGAAGGATCCGGTAACTTTCAACTATTGGACAAACCACCTGTCCCAAACTATACCGATTTTACCTATACCACTGAAAGTGATTTCGGTTATCAGATTAACTACATCGACATTTGTGGTAATACTTCACCAATGGGAATAGGAATTTCCCCCATCCGGTTAACCGGAGAATTAACAAACGAGAATTACAGTGAACTGATATGGACTCCCTATACCGGGTGGATTGACGGAGTAGCCGAGTATGTTATTGAAAAATACTCGGAGCAAGGAGTATTATTACAATCAACTACAGTAAGTTCTTCCACTACCTCATATACAGATACTGAAGTTCTGCCCGATCAGCAAATTGTTCGTTATGTTATTAAAGCTTCTCCCGTCACTCCCGGCTTAGGACAAGCCGTATCCAACGAAATTATTATTATAAAAGAACCGAATATTTTCTACCCAACTGCCTTTACTCCCGACAATCAGGGACCAGTAGAAAATGAGTTGTTCAGAGTATTCGGACAATACATTGCGACCTTCGAGATGCAGATTTTTAACCGGTGGGGCGAGATGATATTTGCCACCACATCAATTGATACCGGTTGGGACGGAACGTACAGAGGTCAGGAAGTTCAGGATGGAACCTACGCATTCGTTGCCCGAATGACAGACTTAACGGGAGCTTCCTTTACCCGTACTGGTTCCGTTGTCTTAATACGGAAAAAATAAAGATTAATAGTAGATTGCACGTTGCGTTAGTAATAAAAATAAAATTCACCACTATGTTCGATATGATGAAGGTAATGGGCCAGATGAAGGAAGTTCAGGCCCGTATAAAAGAAGCACAGGCCAAACTCGTTACTGTTACCGCAACCGGTGAGGCTGGAGGTGGAATGGTTAAAGCAATAGTTAACGGAAAAAAACAGATTGTTGGATTAGACATTGATCCATCGTTATTAACCAGCAATGATAAAGCAATCCTTCAAGACCTTGTCATCGCAGCAATCAATAAAGCCTCCGAAGAAGCTGAACTTCTGGCTAAGGAGGAGATGCGAAAAAGTACTGAAGGACTTCTTCCCAA
>CAZCRJ010000240.1:1760-5067 GCA_964501015.1 uncultured Roseivirgaceae bacterium
GCATGGACCTTAGCGGGATTATGGGATAACTATACATTGTAACGTCATCTGGATAAGGTTGGCCCACGTTTCAATTGTCATATTAAATTATAATGGCGAAAAACTACTGCAACGTTTTTTGCCTTCCGTTGTCCAGCACTCCGGAGCAGCATCAATTGTTGTTGCCGATAACGGATCTTCAGACAATTCAGTAGCGTTTATTCAAAAAGAATTTCCCGCTGTTAGTATTATTCGTTTTGATAAAAACTACGGCTTTTGTGGAGGATACAACCGCGCACTTACGCAAATTGAGGCTGACTACGTAGTACTGTTAAATTCTGATGTGGAAGTTACATCGGGGTGGCTCGATCCGTTAGTTGCCCTGCTCAATAAGGATACCACTATAGCAGCTGTGCAGCCTAAAATTCTATCCTACAATCATAAAGATGATTTTGAATATGCTGGAGCCGGTGGTGGGTATATTGATATCTTAGGTTATCCATTTTGCAGGGGAAGACTTTTTCAGCATATCGAAAAAGATATAGGACAATACGATGATACTCGCGAAACATTCTGGACCTCCGGTGCATGTATGATCATCCGAAGCTCGGTTTATAATACACTTAACGGACTGGACGAGACTTTTTTCGCCCACATGGAAGAAATCGATTTGTGTTGGCGTATCCAGCGCTATGGAATGAAAGTGTATTATTGTGGCAGCAGTCAAATCTACCATGTTGGTGCCGGTACACTTTCCCGATCCAATCCAAAAAAAACATATTATAACTTTCGAAATGGCCTGAGCCTGATCTACAAGCACTTTCCCTCACGGCATCTGATTTATAAACTGCCTTTAAGGATCATCCTGGACTATGCGGCAGCTTTGAAATTTCTGATAGGAGGAGGCGCTAAAGATTTTGTTGCTGTATTGCGGGCACATTATGACTTTTTCCGATCATTGGGCACTACCCACCTAAATCGTAAAAGATTGAAGTCAACGTTACCCTTTAGCAATAAAAATGTGTACCTTGGGTTGATCCCTGTGCAATACTATCTGTTGAAGAGAAAGGTAATCATTATTAAAAATCCCAAATAGGACTTCTTTTACGCCAGTACTTGCGGAAATTCATGATAAAAGCCAATACCAAGTAGAGGATAACGGGCGAGCCAAAGGTTATAAACGATGCATAAATAAAAAATAACCGTATGCTTGAAGTGGCAATTCCCAGCTTTTCACCCAACCGGGTGCAAACACCAAACGCATACTCTTCAAAGAAATACTGAATTTGACTAATGAATTTACCCATAACCCGCAATTTCGACTGTTTTGATGTACGTTCAACGACTAATTAATACGTTTACAAATATAAGCTTATCCAAATGCTTAACTGAAGGCCATAATCTTTATTTTTTGCTTATAATTGCAAAAAATTCGATATAAACGTACTTTTGCAACTCGATTTACACAACAAAAATAAAATACAATGAGAAAATTAGTTTACACATTTCTAATCGTAGGGGTGCTTAGCCTTTCGGGATGTACGCTTCCCCAAATGGTTAAAATGGCCAAAGACCAGCAACTTACAGTAACTCCGAACCCATTAGAAGTCCACAAAGACACAGTAGTATTTGATATGGCGGTTAACCTACCAGTTAAAATGCTGAAAAAAGGTACCATTTACGCTGTTAACCCATTTTATAAATACGGTGAGCAGGAAACTGCGCTAGATGCTGTTACGTTCAGAGCAGAAGATTATCCAAACAGTTCAACTGAGCAGCCTCGCATTACCAAGAACTTTTCTTTTCCCTATACACCGGCAATGAAATCTGGAATTCTTCAGGTAGAAGGTGTTGCAACGAAAAGCGGTAAGTCAAAAGTAGCCCCACGTATGGATGTTGCTGTTGGTGTTATTACAACCTCCAAATTGGTTAAGCCCGTTTATTTCGCCACCTACGCAGGTCATGGTTATAACAACCAGGAAGAGATAATCCCAGTAGTAATTCCTGACTTTATATTCGAACAAGGTCGTTCCGTACTTCGTCCTTCTGAAATCAGAAGTGATAAAGGAAAGCAACTAGATGCCTTTATTGCATCAAAGAATGTTACCAAAACAGTAACCGTTACTGGTACTCACTCCCCGGAAGGTGCCGAACGCATCAACAGCAAACTTTCTCCCGATCGTGCAGCTGCTATTGAGAAATTCTACCGCGCTCAAATGAAAAAGTACGACTATCAGGATTTGGCAAAAGACATTCAGTTTGTGATGAAGCCTGTTATCCGTGATTGGGCTGATTTCAAGGCTGCATTAACTACTTATGAGGGTATATCCTCAGAAGAAAAAGCAGAATACATGAACATCATTAATAGTGGCGGAACTTTCGAAAGCCAGGAAAAACAAATGACGAGACTGAAGACCTACAGAAAGGTATTCAAAGATGTTTATCCTGCTTTACGTACTGCTAAGACTGAAATCCTTACAGTAAAAGATAAGAAAACAGATGCTGAAATTGCAGTTCTTGCTAAGCAAATTACAACCGGTCAAGTAGGCGCTGATACACTTTCGTTTGAAGAATTGATGTATTCTGCTACCCTTACCCCTTCCCTGGAAGAAAGAGCTACTATTTATGAGGCTGCTACCAAGAAAGGAACATACTGGAATGCTCATAACAACTTGGCTGCAGTATACATTGCCCAAGCCATTGAAAACCCTGAAAATGGTTCTTCACTCGCAGATAAGGCTCAAGCTCAATTAGACCTTGCCGCTCGTATTAATACTACACCTGAAGTAAGCGGAAACCTTGCTTCAGTAGCCATGTTAAAAGGTAATGCCTATGCAGCGTTAAATAATGCCAATAAGGCTCTTGCTGGCCTTCGTGGTGACAATGCTGCTGGTATTAATGGTGTTAAATGTGCAGCTGGTATAGTAACTGCTAACTACGCAGAAGCTGTACGTGCTGGTTCAGCTGCTACCGCAACTGCTGATAACCTTTACAACAAAGGACTGGCTCAATTGCTTAATAAGGACTTCCAAAATGCCCTTACTTCATTTGGTGAAGTAAGTCGTGCGAACAGCAACCATGCGCATGCATATTATGGAGCAGCTGTTGCTTCCGCCCGTTTGGGTAATGCCGATGGCGTAATCAGCAACCTGACCAATGCCGTTAAAGTTGATCCTTCTCTGAAATCAGCAGCTTTAGCTGACCTTGAATTCAGTAAGTGGACAACTTCTGAGGCCTTCAGAAATGCCTTGAGATAATCGACTATTAATACTGAAAAAGTCCCTGGATTGTGATAAACGGACCAGGGACTTTTATTTTGTCAAATCCC
>CAZCRJ010000241.1:0-4365 GCA_964501015.1 uncultured Roseivirgaceae bacterium
GTCGCGGTCCGGTTGCTTTCGTCATCAACCCGAATCGGATCGGATTTGCCCATGGAATAAAAATGAAGCGTGGGAACGCCTGCCTCTATCAATTCTTTCGACTGCCGAATAGCCCACTCCACCCCTACCTGACGAACGGCCGCATTGTCCTTACACTTTTCTACCTCATCGGCCAGTACTTCCGGCAAATCAATATGAAAAATGGTAGGTAAAATACTAATCTGGCTTTTAGTGGTGATGGGCTTTATGCCGGGAATAATCGGAACATGAATTCCAGCATCACGACACTTGTCCACAAAATCAAAATACTTTTTGTTATCAAAAAACATCTGAGTAACAATGTACTCTGCGCCAAGGTCAACTTTAAGCTTCAGGTATTTCAAATCTGTTTTCAGGTTGGGGGCAGCAAAATGTTTTTCGGGATAACCGGCTACGCCAATACAGAAATTGGTAGGGGTATGATTCAACAACTCTTCATCCAGGTAAATACCGTTGTTGATGTCAACCACCTGTTGTAACAGTTCTGAAGCATATTTGTGTCCATCGGGTTCGGGAACAAAACGCCCTTCATTCTTGATACCATCACCTTGCAACACCAATACATTTTCGATACCCAGAAAGTGTAAGTCAATTAACGCATTCTCGGTTTCATCTTTGGTAAAGCCACCGCAAATAATGTGAGGCACCGTGTCTACTTTATAATGGTTTTGGATGGCCGCACACAGCGATACTGTACCGGGGCGTTTCCGTGTAGATTTCTTCTCCAGAAAACCATTCTCACGCTTCTTATAAACGTACTCCTCGCGGTGATAGGTAACATCCACAAAACAAGGTTTGAATTCCATTAACGGATCCATATGATTAAACAATGACCGGATGTTTTCACCTTTCAATGGAGGAAGAACTTCAATGGTAAATAATGTTTTACCGTTTGATTGCTTTAAATGTTCTGTTACTTTCATTTAATAATGTGTTGATGTGTTATTGTATTAAAGTGTTAATGAATGTAGACACTGTACCTACTGTTTGTCTTCTCGTTTCTTCAGGTAACGAATAAATGCAAGAATTGAGTTCTTCGTTTCTTCTGCTTTCTCTCTTATTTCCATAATCTTATCTGTAGTCAAATACTCCATATCCTCTAACGTATAGGTCATGCTTTTAACTTCAATGGAGGAACTCTGTGCTATATCAAGGAATCGTATAAATTCTTTATTGCTAAATCGTCCAAATCCTTCCGCTACATTATTCATTGTTGACATCGCTGATCTTTTTAGTTGAGCTTTTGTCTCAAAGTCCTTTGCCAATACACCTTCTCCACAGGCATCAAATACCAATTTGACAAGTTCCCTGGCCAATTGCCAACATTTCAAATCTTCAAAACGTGTAACTTTTCCCATTCCAATAACTCTTTAACTCACCAAAACCTTAACACATCAACACTAAAACACTTAAACACCTGAACACACCTAAACACTTAAACACATGAACACCTAAACACGTTAAGAATCATACGACAAATTCGGTGACAACCATTTTTCCATCTCAGCAAGTTTCATCCCCTTCCGCTCAGCATATTCCTCTACCTGGTCTCTTTCTATTTTTCCCAATCCAAAATATTTTGATTCCGGATGGGAGAAATAATAGCCACTAACCGAAGAGGCCGGATGCATGGCAAAGGACTCTGTCAGTCGAATACCGGTTAACCGTTCTGCTTCTAGAATTTCAAACAAGGTTCGTTTTTCGGTATGATCCGGACAGGCAGGATAGCCGGGTGCAGGCCGGATTCCCTGGTACTTTTCGTTGATCAGATCTGTGGTACTCAGGTGTTCATGCTTCGCATATCCCCAGTACTCCTTGCGTACTTTTTCGTGCAGGTATTCTGCAAACGCTTCGGCTAATCTGTCGGCTAGTGCCTTTACCATGATGGCGCTGTAGTCATCGTGCACCGTTGTATATTCATCCAGAATCTCTTCGATTCCCCCGCCTGCCGTAACGGCAAACATCCCGATGTAATCTGTTTTTCCTGTCGACTCAGGGGCTATAAAGTCTGCGAGGCAAAAGTTGGGAAGACCTGAAGCTTTCTTGTTTTGCTGACGCAGGAAATGAAATTTAGCAAACGGATGGGATGCCTGCTCATCGGTGAACAAGTTGACATCATCTGTGGCAGTGCGCCTTGCTGCATAAAATCCAACCACACCATTAGCCTGTAACCGCTTCTCCTTAATCAGAGTATCCAACATGCGCTGAGCATCCTCAAATACCTTGGTGGCCTCCGAGCCCACCACCGGATCTGTAAGAATTTCTGGGTAACGCCCCGCCAGCATCCACGTCTGGAAAAAAGGAGTCCAGTCGATGTAGGGTCGGAGTACTTCCAATGGAAAGTTGGCTAACACGTTGTTTCCCAGGAAAGATGGCTTGTGTATCACAGCCTTGTCCCAGTTAATCGCAACAGCATTCTTACGTGCTTCCGTCAATGAAATATAATTCTTTTCCTGCCTGCGGCTCTCATGATCTTTTCGTAACTGCTGATAGTCTGCTTTTATCTTTTTCTGAAAGGCCCCGCGAGTTATCGTACTGATCAACTCACTGGCAACAGGAACACTTCTGGAGGCATCCAACACATGAACAACAGGACCATCATACACCGGATCAATTTTTACTGCTGTGTGAAGGCGTGAAGTCGTAGCGCCACCAATCAGCAACGGCAAATTAAATTTTTCGCGCTGCATTTCTTTGGCTACATGGACCATCTCATCCAGAGAAGGTGTGATCAGTCCGCTTAGCCCAATAATGTCTACTTTCTCTCTTCGAGCTGCTTCCAAAATTTTATCGGCCGGCACCATAACGCCAAGGTCAATTACATCATAGTTGTTGCAGGCCAGCACTACGCCTACAATATTTTTTCCGATATCATGCACATCCCCTTTCACTGTGGCCATTAGAATACGGGCTGCAGGCTTACCCACATCACCACTTCTTCTTTTTTCTTCCTGGAGATAAGGTTCCAGATAAGCTACTGCCTTTTTCATCACACGTGCACTCTTCACCACCTGAGGCAAAAACATTTTTCCGGCTCCGAACAAATCTCCCACTACATTCATGCCGTCCATCAACGGACCTTCAATTACCTCCAGGGGTTTAGCATACTGCTGCCGCGCTTCTTCTGTATCCTGATCAATGAAATCAATAATTCCCTTTACCAATGCATGGGTAATGCGCTCTTGAACGGTGCCCGATCGCCAGGCATCATCCACTTCCTTCTTTTTGGTAGAGCCTTTAAAGGTCTCGGCAAAATCCAGCAACCGCTCGGTAGCATCATCTCTTCGGTTCAGCAACACATCTTCTACCCGCTCGCGCAAGGCCGGATCAATCTCATCATACACTTCAAGCATGGTTGGGTTAACAATGCCCATATCCATCCCATGCTGAATAGCATGATACAGAAATGCCGAATGCATAGCCTCCCGTACTTTCTGGTTGCCACGAAAGCTGAACGACACATTACTCACCCCTCCGCTTACATGAGCATGCGGAAGGTTCTCGCGAATCCAGCGTGCTGCCTTGAAAAAATCCAACGCATAATTTTTATGCTCATCAATACCGGTAGCCACCGGAAAAATATTCGGATCAAAGATGATGTCCTCCGGTGGAAAGTGTACCTGGTCGACAAGTATAGTATAGGCACGCTGACAAATCGTTATGCGTCTTTCAAAGGTATCTGCCTGGCCTTGTTCATCGAAGGCCATCACCACTACGGCAGCACCATAACGCCTGACCAGTATGGCCTGACGAATAAATTCCGCTTCACCAGCCTTCATGCTGATCGAATTCACAATGCCCTTGCCCTGTAAACACTTTAGTCCTGCTTCGATCACTTCCCACTTCGATGAATCAATCATTACCGGAACACGGGCAATCTCAGGTTCGGCTGCCATCAGATTAAGAAACCTCACCATGGCGGCCTGCGAATCGAGCATGCCTTCATCCATGTTCACATCAATCACCTGCGCACCTCCGCGCACCTGGTCGAGTGCTACATCCAATGCCTCATCAAACTTATCTTCCTTGATGAGCTTCAGGAAACGTGCAGAGCCCGTAACATTCGTACGCTCACCAATATTGACAAAGTTGGAAGCGGGAGTAACCGTTACCGGTTCAAGGCCGCTTAATTTAAGTCGATGGTCCATTGTCGAAAGTAATCCTATTATTTTATGGAGTTGCGTAATGCCTGAATACCTTTAATGAGTACAGTTAACAAATCATAAAAATGCTGAAACTCGTCCTCACTGATTAATTTCCTACGTCTTGCTAAATACAAACAACTAACCACCTCAATAGAGGAGCGTAGTGCATAACTCAAGAATC
>CAZCRJ010000241.1:4375-5062 GCA_964501015.1 uncultured Roseivirgaceae bacterium
AATCGCTTAAACTCTGCATTTGTTTGACCTGCCGATCCCTCAGCAATATTCAGAGCGATTGAATCCGAAGCACGCTGAATTTGAGAAGAAAGCACGAACAGCTCTTTCTTTGGAAATCGTTCCGTTAGATCATAAATTTCACCGGACAATTCCACTGCCAACTTCCATACTTTTAAATTCTCAAACTTAAAGGCCATGCACGTTAGTGGTTATTACCCGAACCATCGATTTTAGACAATCGACTATGGACTTCACGAGGTGCATACCGTTGAGCAACTGACGCGATAGCCCTTATATGCTCTGGTGTACTGCCGCAACATCCGCCAACAATATTGACTAACCCCTCTTTCAGATAGTCTTCAATCTGTGCGGCCATCTCTACCGGGGTCTGATCATAATGACCAAAGGCATTCGGAAGTCCGGCATTGGGATAGGCGCTGACAAGCGATCCGGATTCTTTTGCCATCACCTGCAAATACGGTCGCAACTGGTTCGCGCCCAAAGCGCAATTCAACCCAATACTTAACAGCGGTACATGCGATACCGAAATCATAAAGGCTTCTGTTGTTTGTCCCGACAAAGTTCTTCCACTAGCATCCGTTATTGTACCGGAAACCATGATGGGAAGCACATTTCCGGAGTCATCAAAATATTTTTGAATAGCAAATAATGCAGCCTTGGCATTGA
>CAZCRJ010000242.1:0-5055 GCA_964501015.1 uncultured Roseivirgaceae bacterium
GAAAAATGGCATCAATCGCGTGCGCGTGGTCTTCTACATGCAACCAGTCGCGAATGTTCTCACCCTTTCCGTAAACCGGAAGCGGTTTGTTGTGCACCATATTGTTGATCATTAACGGAATAAGTTTTTCCGGAAACTGATAGGGTCCATAATTATTGGAGCACCGGCTAATTATGGCAGGCATTCCATAACTGTTGGTGAAGGCCTGAACAAAGTGATCGCTGCTGGCTTTCGATGCTGAATAAGGAGAGCGCGGATCGATTGGCGTTTGTTCTGTAAAATATCCGTCAGCGATGGAGCCGTATACCTCATCGGTAGAAATGTGGTAAAACATTTTTCCCTCCATGGCATTATGCCATTGGGTTTGTGCTGCCTTCAGCAACCGGATGGTGCCGATGATGTTGGTCATGGCAAACTCATCCGGATTATGAATGGAGCGATCCACATGTGACTCTGCTGCCAGGTGAATGACACCATCAATGTTATGTTCAGCAAATAGTTTATACAGCAGTCCGATATCCAGGATGTTGCCCTTAACAAACGTATAGTTACTGGCCTCCTCCACATCCTTAAGGTTCTCCAGGTTGCCGGCATAGGTCAGGGCATCGAGGTTGACAATCCGGTAATGGGGATACTTTCGCACCATCAACCGAACCACATGGGAACCGATGAACCCTGCCCCACCAGTAATAAGAAGATTTCTAGTTCCTGACAAAATGTTTAAGAATTTACAGTTTTTCTACCAATACTAAAGTAATTGAACCCAAGTTCACGAATATTTTCAGGGTCATAAATATTTCGGCCGTCAAAAATAAGCTTCTCTTTCATGAGGGAAGCAATTTTATCAAAGTCGGGGGTGCGGTATTCCGGCCACTCCGTAGCAATCAATAAAGCATCTGCCTTTTTAAGTGCATCGTATGGATTTGAATGATAGTGAATTGTATCGCCTAATAGGGTGCGAACATTTTCCATGGCTTCAGGATCATGCACATGCACTTCTGCTCCAGCATCAAGAAGTCTTCTGATATTATAAAGGGCTGGTGCTTCACGAATATCATCGGTGTAAGGCTTAAAGGCTAATCCCCAAATGGCTATTACTTTACCTTTCAAATTACCATTAAAGTATTCTTCCATGCGTTCAATCATTCTGGTTTTCTGTTTCTCATTTACAGACATCACCGCTTCCAGAATTTTGAAATCATAATTCACCAGATGTGATGAATGCGACAGTGCCTGTACATCTTTGGGAAAGCAACTGCCTCCATACCCAATGCCTGCAAATAAAAATCGCTTGCCAATGCGGCTATCGGTACCCACACCTATGCGAACCATGTCAACATCAGCACCCAAACGTTCACACATGTTTGCAATCTCATTCATGAACGTAATTTTGGTGGCGAGAAAAGCATTCGCGGCATACTTTGTTAACTCTGCCGAACGCTCATCCATCACCAGTACAGGATTACCCTGCATAACATAGGGTGCATATAAATTCTCCATAATTTTTCTGGCCTTGGGAGAAGAGGTGCCTATAACAACACGATCGGGCTTCATGAAGTCATCTATCGCTAAACCTTCCCTGAGAAATTCAGGATTGGAAACTACATCAAATTCTACTGTAGCTGTTTCAGAAATTTTAGCACGTACCAGATCGGCAGTACCCACCGGTACCGTACTTTTATTTACAATAACGGTATAGGTTTCCAACATGGAGCCAAGCTGTCCGGCTACTTTGAGGATATACTGTAAATCCGCAGAGCCATCCTCACCCGGAGGCGTTGGCAGTGCTAACATAATTACTTGTGCATCCTTAATGCCTTCTTTCAGATCAGTGGTAAAAAACAACCGCCCTTCTTTAAGATTCCGTTCAAACATTACATCCAGGCCGCGCTCATAAATGGTTATTTTACCTGACTTTAATTTGTTGATCTTTTCAATATCAATATCGACACAGGTAACAGTGTTACCGGTTTCAGCAAAGCACGTTCCGCTCACCAGCCCAACATACCCTGTACCCACAACTGCAATTTTCATATGTATTCGTTTTAAAAGATGGCAAAAATAATGGTTTTCCTGTCGTAAAACCTGTTAGGTGAGATTTATAAGATACCAACTAACATTCGTTTGGGTAATGCGTTAAAAGCCCTACCTTCGTATCCCTAAAAACAATAACTACAAGTTCAGATGAATAGTGCACAAGAAACAATGACAGACATTTCGTTTTCGGAAAGCGAAAATCAGCAGATGATTGCACAAATGGTACGTGATTTTGGCGAAAAGGAAATCAAGCCATTTATGATGGAGTGGGATGAAAACCAGGAGTTTCCAATAGCGATGTTCAAAAAAATGGGAGCCTTGGGCCTGATGGGAGTATTGGTGCCGCATGAATATGGCGGTGCGGGATTTGGCTATCTGGAATACGTTACGGCCATTGCAGAACTGGCAAAAATTGATGGTTCTATTGGACTATCCATGGCCGCTCACAATTCGCTATGTACGAATCATATTCTTCAGTTCGGATCGGATGAACAAAAACATCAGTACTTACCGCGATTGGCAACAGCCGAATGGATTGGTGCATGGGGCCTGACAGAGCCCAACACGGGTTCTGACTCTGGCAATATGCGCACAGTAGCCGTACGAGATGGTGATCATTACGTATTAAATGGCGCCAAAAATTTCATCACCCATGGAAAATCAGGAGATGTGGCCGTGGTGATTGTGCGCACCGGAGAAATTGGTGATTCACATGGTATGACTGCTTTTATTATTGAAAAAGGAACACCCGGTTTTGCTGCCGGCAAAAAAGAAAATAAACTGGGGATGCGTGCCTCTGAAACTACGGAACTCATTTTCACCGATTGCCGCATACCGGTTACGCAACGATTAGGGGAGGAAGGTGATGGATTCATACAGGCGATGAAAGTTCTTGATGGCGGCAGAATATCCATTGCAGCATTAAGCTTAGGAATTGCCCAGGGTGCCTTTGAAGCCGCCCTTCAATACTCGAAAGAAAGACATCAGTTTAATAAGCCTATTTCCTCATTTCAGGGCATAGCCTTTAAACTGGCCGATATGGCTACCAAAATAGAAGCTGCGAAGTTGCTGACGTTTCGGGCAGCAGACCTTAAAAATAAAGGCATTAATGTGAACAAGGAGTCTGCTATGGCCAAGCTTTATGCCTCAGAGATTTCAGTTGAAATTGCCACAGAAGGGGTGCAAATCTTTGGCGGCTATGGCTATACAAAGGATTATCCGGCCGAAAAGTACTACCGCGATGCGAAGCTATGTACGATTGGCGAGGGGACTTCTGAAATACAAAAACTTGTTATTTCCAGGGCAATTTTAAAGTGATTTTGCATAATTGTTCCTTCTTTCACTATATTTGCGACCCTAATTGGAGAAATATGATCATTATTAACATTAAAGAAAACGAATCCATTGACAAGGCTCTGAAGCGCTTCAAAAAGAAGTTTGAGAAAACTGGTGTTTTAAAAGAATTGCGCTCCCGCACAGCTTTTGAAAAACCCTCTGTAACACGCAGAAGCGAAATCATTCGTGCCGCGTACCGCGAGCGTCAAAAAGGTCTTGAGAACACCTGATCCGTATTTTATCAGGTAAAGAGCAAGTTTCTTTTTCCTATATGCCTATAAATCCCCAATGGTACTTTACCATTGGGGATTATTTTTTTACATTAGTACTTATTGATGGGGCGTGGACTATCCGATGACAGAATCCTTCCTTAACTACTTGCAGTATGAAAAGCGGGTGAGCAAGCATACACTGCTGGCATACCAAAACGATCTAGAACAATTCACTTCCTTTCTCACCGAAGTATTTCAAGACACTACACCAGAAACCGCTGACTATGGAATAATCCGATCCTGGATAATTCAACTTGTTGACACTGGGATTAAACCCGCTTCAGTCAACCGTAAAATCGCTAGTCTTAAAACCTTCTATAAGTTTTTAATGCACCAGGAAGCGATCAAAAAGAATCCGATGACAAAAATCCGTGTTCTGAAAACACAAAAACGATTGCCTTCCTTTGTGAAAGAAGGAGACATGGTGAGTTTGCTGGACAACAGTGAGTTTGATTCTACATTGGAGGGCTGCAGGGATAAATTGATTCTTGAACTGTTTTACGCAACCGGCATACGACTTTCTGAACTCATTACCTTGCAGGAGTCACAAATTGATATTCATTCTCAGACCATTAAAGTTTTAGGAAAAAGAAATAAGGAAAGGGTGATACCTTTTCCAAAAAGCATCGTTCCTATATTAAAAGATTACCAGGCTGTGCGAAACAAAGAAGTTGAAAAGAAAAATCATGAGGCTGTTTTTGTTACCGATAAAGGCGAACCATGTTACCCGATGATGATTTACCGTATTGTAAAAAAGCACCTGGATAAACATACCTCCAACGAGAAAAGAAGTCCGCATGTACTGCGCCATACCTATGCCACGCATTTATTAAATAAAGGGGCGGAAATCAATGCCGTAAAAGATCTTCTTGGGCACAGCAGCCTGGCGGCAACCCAGGTGTATACACATAATTCCATGGAGAAAATAAAGAAAGCTTATGATCAGGCACATCCTAAAGCCTGATGTAATCAAATAATAAATCTTACCCTTTGCATTCTTCGATACCCACGTTGCTCACAAAAATATTTTTAACCTTTAAACGTTATTGCTATGAAACTAAAAGTCCAGTCTATTCATTTTGATGCCGATCGTAAACTTGTTGATTTTATTCAAAAGAAGGTTGACAAACTAGAGACCTATTTTGACAAGATGGTGGACGGAGAAGTTTTCCTGCGGCTTAATAATGAGGGAATCGATAATAAAACCGTGGAGATCAAATTAAACCTACCCGGTAACCAGTTATTTGCTACTGAAAAGGCACGGACGTTTGAAGCGGCAACAGACCAGGCAACAGAAGCGCTGGCAAATCAACTGAAAAAATTTAAAACCAAAACCTTGAACGGAAGGGCATAAACGAAATTAAAGTAGGAGGCAGTTCCAATTAATTTTGGACTGCCGTCCTCTCACACC
>CAZCRJ010000243.1:0-5050 GCA_964501015.1 uncultured Roseivirgaceae bacterium
GGTAACTTTTCCCAGAATAAGGGCACCAGCGCCAACTTGAACCCCAACATCTAAACGGTTGTCTACATAAACATCATCGCCATCATAGTCTGCCGGTTTTTCGGTAAATTTTATTTTACTGGTTACGTCTTCGTCAATAGGTAATCCGCTAAAGGTACTGCTGAATTTATACGTGCCCCCAAGGCCCAAGGCAACTGAGGGTCCGGCACTTACATAAAACTTGGAAACACCACCAAATTTTACTTTCGCCAATACGGGTATCTCCAGGTAGTTGAATTTGTATTCCGATTTCATTTTGTATTCATAATTGTCGGGATAAGCAATGTCTTCGCGCTTGAGCCCTTTTTGAATAAAATTAAGTTCCGGTTGTAAACTGAAACGGTCGTTAATGAATACATCGTATCCAACGCCAGCGATAAAGCCAATAGCAAGCAGTTGATTACTTTTTTCTGAAAAATCACTATAGGGTTTAAAAGATGACGTGGAAAGGGTAATCCCTGCACGGGGTATCAGGGTTTGCGCAAAAACTGAAGAGATGATCAGTATCATACTGACCGACAATACTATTTTTTTCATGAGGATTGAACGGGTTGATTATGAGCCGTTGTACGAGCAAAACGAAAGGTGGTTTGGTAAAAGTGAAAATAAATTATTTACCGAAACCTGAACCTGATGATGTTCGTTTACAGCCGAAGTATTGCCTTAAATGAAATCGTACAGAAAATCCATGAGGAGGGCAATCTCATTGCGCTGAATGGCAGGAAAATTTGCAATGCGAAATGTGTTTGGTTTTAATTCGCCATACCCATCGCCCAACAGTAGGCCTTCTTGCCTGGCTTTAAATTTCACCTGGTTTACAAGGGAAGGAATGGCTTCTATGGCAAGTACGGTGTGTGAACGAACTGCTTTGTTGTGTATTAATAAATTCAATTGATTGCTTTTTGTTTCGAAAAAGGTTTCCCACTTCTTATAACGGGATGTAATTGTTTGATTTATTTTTTTGATGTGCGGAATATCTTCGAGTACCCGCATCAGTAAGTAAATGTTCAGCACATTTGGGGTGTAGGGTGTTTGCCCAACCTTCATCATATCATCCAGAAAAACAAAACTGTTGTAATGACGATTTTGATTTATCTGCCGAGCGCGTTCAACAGCCTGCGGAGAACATATCATGATCGCCAGCCCGGCAGGTAATCCAAAACATTTCTGCACGGAAGCAAACCACACATCGGCCGATTTAAAATCAAGGTTGATTCCCCCCATGGAAGAGGTGGCATCAATAGCAAGTAGTTTGTTCGGAGAGTATTGTTTTATTTGGTGTATGATGGTGTTGCTTACTTGCGTTCCGTTTGAGGTTTCATTCTGGGTAATGCAAATAATCTCAGCCTGGTTAAAGTCATAACTTGTAGGGTTAAGTTCGCTTTCCTTATCAAACGGAAATGCTTGTATTTCCGGGTTAAGTTTTTTAGCATACTCAAACCATTTTTTTCCGAAGGCGCCATTGTAAACATGTACGCTTACTTTTTCAAGTAGCGATTGTGTTATAATTTCCCAGCATTCGGTTGCAGATGAAACAAAATAAACTGAATACGTATCCGGAATGTCCAGTTTCTCTTTTAGCAATGCAACTGCTTTGGTGGAGATCGCTACGAATTCTTCACTACGATGGTTTATACTCATAATCCCAGTAGCGTATGCGTCTTTCATATACCGCAGTACTGCAGGGTATATTTGTGATGGCCCGGGATAGAAGGAGACCATGGTGGTTAGTTATTCAGGATTTTTGCGTAACACGTAATCAATGGCCATATCATAACTGGTTAATCCAAACCCGGAAATCAACCCGACACATTTTGAGGTTATCAAATTTTTATGCCGGAATTCTTCCCGTGCATAAATATTGGAGATGTGAACTTCCACTACAGGTGTTTTTATTGCAGCAATGGCATCGTGCAGCGCAACGGACGTATGCGTATACGCACCTGCATTTAAAATGATGGTAGTAAAGGAAAAACCAACCTCATGCAGTTTGTTGATGAGTTCTCCCTCAATATTGGATTGGTAATAATGCAACTCAACACCGGGAAAGCGATTGGTTAATGCTTCAAAATAGTTCTCAAAATCTCTACTACCATAGATATCTTCTTCGCGCACCCCTAACAGGTTAAGGTTCGGGCCATTAATGATCTGAATTTTCATAGTCGAAAGATAAGCAGTCTGGGGTCAATAGTCCATAGCCTTTTAGTCGATAGTCAATGCCAGGCTTTGATATTGAATCCTGAATCTTCACTTTTGAAGTATGTGGGAGACGCACATTAAACACTTTGGGCATTATTTGAAAATCGAACGGTCGTTGTCTGAGAACTCTATTGCTGCCTATGTTCACGATGTGGAATTGCTCAGACAATTTGTTGAGCTTAAAAAAGTGAAGGCAACGCCTCTTACGCTCACGACAAAGCAACTCCAGTTGTTTATCCAGTATATTAACGAATTGGGGATGAGTGCGTACAGCCAGGCGCGTATTCTTTCTGGTATAAAGGGGTTTTACAAATACCTCCTGTTTGAGGAATTAATCGAAAAAGATCCTACTGAATTAATAGAAGGACCTAAGATCGGCCGCAAACTTCCGGATACGTTGAGTTATCCTGAAATTGAGAAACTTTTCGAGGCCATTGACCTTTCTTCTTCTGAAGGTGGCCGTAATCGCGCTATGCTGGAGGTGCTGTACAGTTCCGGACTTCGGGTATCGGAACTGGTTGACCTGAAACTTAACAACATCTATTTCGATGTAGGATTTCTGCGCGTGATCGGCAAAGGAAATAAAGAGCGTCTGGTTCCGCTTGGGCGTGATGCCATGAAATACCTGAAGATTTATATCGAAGAAATCCGGGTACACGCATCGGTGAAGAAGGGTTTTGAATCTTTTGTTTTTCTGAACCGGTTTGGAAAAAAACTTTCGCGCATAACGGTGTTTACCACCATTAAATCATTGGCCGAAAAAATTGGGTTGAAGAAGACGATTAGTCCGCATACGTTTCGGCATTCGTTTGCCACACATTTAATTGAGGGCGGTGCCGATCTTCGTGCCGTACAGGAAATGCTGGGGCATGAATCCATTACTACCACAGAAATCTATACACACCTCGACCGCGACTATCTGCGGCAAGTAATTACTGAATTTCACCCGCGCAGCTGATGCAGGGTACATTCATTTAATTTCATTAACTTAGATCAACAAATTTGTATGAAAGCTTGCCTTACGATTATGCTGTTTTTCCTGGCGTTGAACCAATCCCCCGGCCAGGAATTCACCTCCTCTACTAAGAGTGGTGTTGATTTAAAGGCATTTGAAACGTTTACCGTGGTAAAGGGCGAGCTTATTGTTCGGGAAAACCGAACAATAGACAAGGATGAATTTTTTACCGAAATCCGGAAATCGATCAGGCATGAGATGGAATCACGTGGTTATATCTTCAAGGAAGATTCTACTGCACAATTAGTTGTTAGTTATGTTGTAGAAACTACCCTCGCCTCTGAATCTGAAAACCTGGGCCCTATGGGGTTGACTCCAACAGCCAATCCGGCAATGGTTGATCAGTCGAGAACCTGGTCAAGAAGTTTCCGGCAAGGAATATTGATTTTGGAGATCGAAGATCAACGGAACAATGTATTGTGGTCATCGGAAGGAGTAATGGATATTTCTCGCTCCCGCGGTGGCAATGTATTGGATTATTCGGTACAGGCGGCTTTCCGGAAATTCCCGGATAAAACCAAAAAGCAAAAGAGTCGAAAAAGGTAAAATAGAACTACCAGTAATGTAGTAGAAACTACCCTCGCTTCCGAATCTGAAAACCTGGGCCCTATAGGGTTGACTCCAACAGCCAATCCGGCAATGATTGATGAATCTCGAACCTGGTCAAGAAATTTCCAGCAGGGAATATGCTGTGCAGGCAGCATTGGTAATTCCCGGCTAAGGCCAAAAAGGAAAGTCTAAAAAGATTAATCAGCCATAAAACTTACATAGGCTCCGGTATGGATTTTCCAGTACTGATTGTATTAAACATTCTATTCAAGTATACTTGCAGCTAATTGAATTTTAAAATCCCAAATACAATGAAAAAGATTAATATACTGATGCTTATTGCACTTTTAGGTTCTACAGTGGCTTTTGCACAAGCTCCTCCTGGCAAAGGAGGAAAGCAACTTAACGCAGGAATTGGCTTTTCCAGTTGGGGTGTTCCTGTACATGTTGGCCTTGACTTTGGTATTCATCCCGATATTACCATTGGTCCTGATATTTCATTCAGGAACTACCGTTCTAACTGGGGTGGACAAAAGTGGAACCAAAATTTAACCGTTCTCAGCTTTAATGGAAATTACCACTTTAATACGTTGTTGAATATTCCCAGTGAATGGAATTTTTATGCCGGTTTAACGCTTGGCTATTACATCTGGGGAGGTGATGAATTTGATAACGCTTATGGATCTGGCATGGGCTTATCAGGTCAGATTGGTGGCCGTTACTTCCTCTCCGATAAATTTGGCCTTCACTTGGAATTTGGCGGTGGGAAAGCTACCGGGGGTACATTTGGAATTACACTCAAATTGTAATCAAGTTTAAAATAATAGAAAGAGGGCCGAGGCCCTCTTTTTATTTCCGTAATCCTGACTTTAATGTTCACCTTCAACCCGAAATTGAACGCCATTTGTTCAGTTTCACCCAATTCAAATTTCATTTCGGTAAAGAGTATTATTTTTTGTCGGCAATCAATTTAATCTCAGGCCAAGATTAACACCCGTTTCACCGGCAGTAACTACACGCAATTCGTCAAATCGTTCTCTTCTTTTATAATTCGGTAATTTAATCCACCCAGTCCATACACACTCAAACTGCACTGGTTGTGGAAGAATAGTTAACGTTGAGATTAAATTCAAACCAACTGAAGGTGTAAACCCGGCTCGACTCAGGAAAATAAGACAACATAGGAGAAAGACTCCACGTGTCGGATAGGCTGATCTCTGCAATGCCACCAAGGCTGGGCTGGTTACT
>CAZCRJ010000244.1:0-2721 GCA_964501015.1 uncultured Roseivirgaceae bacterium
GCACGAACAGAGTTTTTCAGACTCGCTTCCTTCGTAATACGTTGATCATAATCATACGTGATTACATCCCACATGATGATAGTATAATCCTTTAATGCGTTGATCTGTGAACGCTTAATTTTTCCATAAGGCGGCCTGAATAAAGAAGACCTATTCTGTGATTTGTATCCAAGATGCTTTTTCAATTCCTCTTCGCACAAGTGCACGTTTTGCAGGTATACTTCCTGATTTGTCTCCCATCCATTAAGGTGATGGAACGTATGATTGCCAATGTTATGTCCCTCTTTCAGTATGCGCGTGAAAAGCGCTGGATGTTTTTGCACATTATCCCCAATGCAAAAAAAAGTTGCCTGAGATTTGTGCTCTTTCAATAAATCTAAAATAAACTCAGTAGGACCAGGTATGGGGCCGTCATCAAAGGTTAGGTACAAAACCTTTTCTTCACCATGAATACGCCATGTTAGTGTGGGATAGAGCCAGGGTAAAAAAAATGGCGCACGATAGAACATGGTTTCTGCCTAATTCAGGATAACGATACTGTGTTGAATAAAAGTGCATTAAAAATCATCCTACTCTGCAAGAAAGCAGCGTAATGTCGTCACGGTAGCTGTTGCGTCCCTTGAAAGTATCCAGGCTAACGATGATATCATTGTGGATGGTTCGCATGTCTTTTATACGCGTGGTGGGATCATTGAAGTACTCCATTAATCGCTCTACACCATATTCCTCATCAGCCTCATTAGCGGTTTCTGTCAGTCCATCGGTATAGCAAAACAATCGGAAATGATCCAGGTCGGTTATGAATCCTTCATTAAAAAATGGAAGCGGATGCATTGCACCAAGCACAGTAGTACCCTCTTCCAATAGTCGGGTACCATACTTTGAGTCACATAAGATTGGCGGGTTGTGCCCGGAATTTACATAGACCAATGTTTTCAGGCTGATATCGTAAATACACACAAAGCAGGTAATAAATTTTTCGCCCTTTGCATTTTCTAGCACCTGGTAATTCAATGCTTCAACTATTTCCCGCAGGTTGGGGGTTTGCCGGAGCAGTGTTCTTAAGGAAGCCTGGAAGTTCGACATCATGAGGGCTGCCGGTATTCCCTTTCCGCTTACATCAGCAACGCAAAGTAAAAACTGATTCTTATTAATGGGGATATAATCGTAATAATCGCCACCAATCATGTCGTGTGGCAGGTAGCTCGCTTCAACATTCAGGTAATCGGTGTTGGGAAGTGTGTCTGGAAAAAGAAATTGCTGTACATCGCTGGCTATTTCCAACTCTTTTCTAAACGCTTCCTGTTCCAGTTGCTTGCGGGCGAGTTTTTTATTTTCAATCGCAACGATAATAATATTGCTCAATGCCTGAAGAAACTTAAACCCGTCATTGTCATATTGACCATTATGCTGATGATCGCCTACAAAAACAAGCGCCAGGGTGCGGTCTTTATGCGCTACGGGAACAACAATATCAAACTCACTAAAGGCAGTATCGGTAAACGTGGTCAGCGAGGTGATGGACCGTATTTCTTTAAAACTATCCGGTAACGGAAGCTGATTAAAGGATTGTGTGGTGCCAAAGTTTACTTTACAATTCCACGCATCATCCAAAACAAACAGTGCCAGTTTCTTAATGCTCAGGTTTGAACGTAACGTGAAATTATAAATCTTATACAGGAATTCTTCCGGAACATTATTATTAATGGCCTGTGTGACTTCAAGCAATGAATTGAGCTCAAGTTCCTTGATTTCGTAGCGGCTTTTATGCGATACCTCAGACATAGCCATAAAGTTACAGTTAATTCAGGTTTCTTTTGCGACTAAATTTTTCTGCCCTTCCACTCAGCCTGTAAAAAGTTGGCAGTCAGGGCAAAGAAAATTACGTACAAGGGGTAAACGATCTGCAAAACAAAAAATGATTGGAGCCTGAAAGGAATTTTTAAAAATGAAGTTAGTCGGTATAGCCAGATGCCTTCAAAAAGTAGTTTACCTGAAAGCAAGAGAAGGGTATCCTGTAAGGAGATAAAATTTCCTATGGTTAATGGTAACAATGCGATAACACTGCTATAAAACAAAAAAATAAAGACAGCCATACTGGATGATACCCCAAAACCATGACTTCTCCATTTTCCGGCCCACCGTATTCGCTGTTGGATAAACGAGCGAAGTGAAACAGCAGGTGCTGCCCGAACTATACCCTCTGCAGTATTATTGAATCGTACACCATCCGGATACAGCTGAAAAATTTTGCGTAAGAGAAATTCATCATCACCGGAAGCAATATGTTCATTGCCGGAAAATCCGTTTACTTCGGCAAACACACGTTTTCGATACGCCAGGTTCGCTCCATTGCACATGGTGGGCTTGCCCCATGCCAGCGTTGAAGCCCCTACGCCAATAAGCGCAGCAAATTCCATCGATTGAAGTGTTGAAAAAAAGTCGCCCTTTTCATCAAGACTTACGGGACCCACCACTACTTGTGTTTCAGGTGTGAACGTATCTGTAATAGACTGCAGCCAAGTAGGGGGAAATTGGCAATCAGCATCGGTGGTGACAATAATTTCTCCCTTGGCCTGGTTTATTGCTTCCGTTAGTGCGGCCTTCTTTCCCTCCTGCCCCTCAGCAAGTGATACTAACCGGAAAGATCCGGAAGGATGTGCTTCCATCCACTGCTTAATTAAACTTCCCGTACCATCAGAAGAATGATCGTCCACCAGA
>CAZCRJ010000244.1:2731-5025 GCA_964501015.1 uncultured Roseivirgaceae bacterium
GGATAAAGTCGACCTTATCGTTTGGATAGTTCTGGGCTGCAAGGCTATCCAGCAGGTGATTGCAGTTTATCGCTTCATTTCGCAAAGGTACCACAACAGTAATACTGCGTGTTTCAGAACCTTTTTTAAATGGCTGCATGGCCCTGCGCCAGCCTTCCAGCAGGAAAACCATTAAGAGGTAATAGAGCAGAAAAAGCAGAAGTACAACCGTAACCATTTCGTGCAAGTTGGTGTTTTTCGGGAATATATCAGGCGTTGAAATTTAGGTGCATTCCTCTATATTGTACCGTGGCAAAAGTGATCAAAGAAAAAATAATTTTGGGCCTTGATCCCGGCACCAATATCATGGGCTATGGCCTGATCAATGTTAGCGGAAGTACACTTTCACTTATCCAATATGGAGTTATTCACCTCGGCAAGTATGGTGACCATGCAGTTAAACTGAAAAAGATCTTTGACCGGGTATTAACCTTGTTGGACGAATACCATCCTGATGAAGTTGCTCTGGAGGCTCCCTTCTTTGGAAAAAATGTTCAGTCAATGCTCAAGCTAGGGCGCGCCCAGGGGGTTGCCATGTCGGCTGCATTATATCGGCAGATACCCATTATTGAATATGCTCCCAAAAAAGTAAAACAATCGGTAACCGGAAATGGAAACGCTTCGAAAGAACAAGTGGCCCGTATGCTGATGCAGGTTTTTCAGATTAAAGAACTTCCCAAATTACTGGATGCTACCGATGCCCTGGCTGTTGCGTTATGTCATCACTTTCAGAAAGGCCAGACAAAAACAAAATCAAAATCGTGGGAAGGGTTTTTGAAGGATAATCCGGGACGGGTGAGGTGATCAACGAATGACACTAACAGTACCCCGAATTTCTCCGATACAAGATCCCATAATTCTGTAGAAATAAATACCGCTCGAATGATTTTGAGCATCCCAATCATTTTGATAACTCAATGATTTATGCACCTGATTACCCCACCAGATATACACTAAAGACTGGCTTACTTTCAAAAAACTATCTATTTGAAAAAATTGGTAAAAGAATCATTATAAAGAATCAATTTTAGGCTTTATTTTCAATCCGATAAAATGAATCTAATAGATAAAATCACTAAAAAATCAGACGATTTATTTCAGGCTTATATCTATCCAATATTAGATGCTGAAAGAAAAGCAGAGTGTCCATGCTGTGGATGGAAAGGTCCTGCATTTTTACCTCATGGTTTAGAGAAAAGACCAAATTCAAGATGCCCCAAATGCGACTCATTGGAACGATTCAGGCTTTATTATCTATACTTAACTGCTTACCTTCCCAAAGACAAACCATTAAAAGTGTTGCACTTTGCACCTGAACGAATAATTAAAGCCTTGTTTAAATCTTTCACTAACATAACCTATCTCAGTGCCGATATTAATCCAAAAAAAGCCATGGTGAAAGAAGATATTACCAAACTCTCGTTTCCAAATGAGTCCTTCGATTTTATTTTTTGCTCCCATGTATTGGAACATATACCTGAAGACATTAAAGCGATGAGGGAAATCAGAAGAGTACTTAAACCGGATGGCACTGCTATTTTGCTTGTACCCATTATGGACAATTACAAAGGAAAACCAATTACAAAAACATATGAGGATTTCACGATCACTGATCCAAAAGAAAGAGAACAGGTTTTCGGTCAACATGATCATGTTCGGATTTATGCCCGAGATTTCAAAGAAAGATTACAGTTTGCAGGATTCAAGGTTTTCATAGATAAATTTGTTGATAACCTTACTCCTGAGAAAGTTGACCTATTTTCGCTAATGCCAAAGAATTCCTTTGCCAACGAAACCGATGGCTGGATTTACTGTTGTAAGCCAGCAATCATGTCGTAAACCCTCAACAACGATTCACTTTCCTTTTCCCAACAATACTTGCTGAGAATAATTTCCCTCCCGCGCTTACCCATCTTCTCTGCTTCGACAGGATTCCGTATCAACCAAGTAATGGCATCACAAACTTGATCCGTGTCTAATGGGTTAACCAATAATCCACATTGAGCTTCATGTACAAAGGAAGCACTTTCTCCCTCTTTTGATGCAATTACAGGAATACCAGCAGCCATATATTCAAATAATTTTACTGGGTAATTTGTTCGGTATCGTTCAATGGGGTGCGGAATGATTATACCTATCTTCGCATTAAATAAGATGTTTACCAAGGTTTCATAGTTAACCCACCCCAGATAAGTTGCTTTATAGAAATCAAAAAGCTCTTCCTTAAGATTAACAGGTGCAAACTTTCCACCTAT
>CAZCRJ010000245.1:0-4998 GCA_964501015.1 uncultured Roseivirgaceae bacterium
ATCCTATCCATTATGGCATAATTTTGGGTTAGCTTTAGCTTATGAACAGAAACTCGGTGGTAGGTATATTGTTTTGGTTTTTCACCTTTTCCCAGGTGATGGCTCAAACCAATGGTGTGGTGGAGCAGGTGAAGGAGTCAATTAAGGCCGGAAACGCTAAAGAATTGGCAAAGTACTTAACATCTAGCGTTGATGTGACCCTTGAGGGCAAGCCTAATACGTATAGCAAGGCCCAGGCCGAATTTGTGTTACGTGATTTTTTTAAGGCTAATCCTCCTTCTGAATTTTCGATAATTCACCAGGGATCTTCCAAAGGAGGTCAGCCATTTGCCATTGGGCAATTTAAAAGCGGGAATAGCACTTTTCGGGTGTGGATGAAAATCAAGGTTACCGGAAATCAGTCACAGGTACAGGAGATTTCCTTTGTAAAAGAATAGTATACCCGCACTTCCCATAAAGAACAAAATTCAATAGTATTCGTAGCGCTCATTTGCATTAGCACTCTATTTTTGCTGCGTGAAGCCCGACTACATTACACCCTCATTTTTACAGCATTTTATCCAATCAGCTTTAGCCGAAGATGTAGGCGATGGCGATTACACTACTTTGGCAGCTGTTCCAAAAAACAGGGAGGGACGTGCCAGGCTGCAAATTAAAGAGGATGGAATTCTTGCCGGAGTGGAAGTGGCCAGGGAGATCTTTTCGTTTTTCGACCCAGCCCTTCAAGTGGAAACTTTTTTGAGCGATGGAGACCCCATTAAAAAGGGAGATGTAGCATTTACTGTTTGGGGTAAGGCACAGTCAATTCTTACCACCGAGCGATTGGTACTCAATTGTATGCAGCGCATGAGTGGTATTGCAACGCGAACACAATATTTAGTCGGGCTGGTGGAGGGAACGGGTGTGCAACTGCTGGATACTCGAAAAACAACGCCAAATTTCCGCTTATTGGAAAAATGGGCAGTGGTAATTGGCGGTGGAAAGAACCATAGGATTGGATTATACGATATGGTGATGTTGAAAGATAATCATGTAGATATTGCCGGAGGCATTGAGCAGGCAATCATTGGAACAAAAGAGTATCTTCGCGCCCAACAAAAGAAGCTGATGATTGAGGTGGAAACCCGTTCTCTGAATGAAGTGAAAGAGGTACTTCGGGTTGGTGGAGTAGATGTGATTATGCTGGACAATATGGAAATTGAAGAAATGCGTGCCGCTGTTGAGCTAATTGGCGGAGCGTATAAAGCAGAAGCCAGCGGAGGAATTACGGAAAAGACAATCCGTTCGGTGGCGCTAACAGGTGTTGACTACATTTCTGTTGGGGCGCTAACCCACTCCGTAAACAGCCTTGATCTAAGCCTGAAAATGTTTTGAATAAGTATGCTTTGATGAATAGACGATAGTTGCATTATGATTATAAAGACAAAAAATTACAAACTCGAAAAGAAAACGTATATCAGTTTTGCGTTGAAGAATATCTTGCTTCAGCAAGGATGGATAGCCGGTGTTGCCGCGCTGGCGATTAGCTTATTGTATTTCTGGATACCCAGTATATGGTGGTTTATTGCAGCCATCATTGGTCTCGCGCTGTATGTATTATTCTGGTGGATACAATTTTTTGGCGTTACGCAATTGGAGCAGGGGAAAATGCTTTTTGAAAAATTCTCTTATGAAATAAGCAGCCAGCAGATTTTGATGAAGATCAATCCAAGGGAAGGTATGCCCCTGAAATGGGACCAGATTAAAAAGGCTGCCATTGGTAAAGATTACTTTTTACTTTTTGTCAATAAAGCACAGTTAATTTATCTGCCGTTTAAAATCTTCAATACAGAAAATGAGCGCAAATTTTTAACCAGTGTGTTACGCACAAAAGGACTGATTAAATAACACAGATTTCTTCCCGCATACTCCTGCATGAACAACTACTATGAAGAAGCATTCTCCCGAGGAAGCGAAATCAAAAATACTTCGGTACTGTGCTTACCAGGAACGTTCCCATAAAGAAGTAAAGAACAAGCTGTATGAACTTGGGCTTTATTCCTCTGAAGTTGATGAACTCATTTCCTATCTAATTACCGAAGGATTTCTTAACGAAGAGCGGTTTGCCAAAGCCTATGCCGGGGGAAAATTCCGGATGAAAAAGTGGGGTCGCCTGAAGATTATACGTGAACTGGAGAACCATGGACTCACGGCAAATTGTATCAAAATCGGATTACGGGAAATTGATGCCAGCGATTATCTAAGAACACTCCAGGAAGTGATTCAGAAAAAGAGCCAGCAGATTAGTGAGGAGAATCGGTTTGTTAAAAGAGATAAAGTTGCACGGTATGCCATCCAACGGGGTTTTGAGCCGGAACTTGTTTGGAAGGAAGTAAAGCAAACCTTACCAGACTAGCCAGTCTGTATTTCATTAAGGAAACTATTTCCCTGTACCGAACCGGGTTATCAGCTTCGGTTTTGTCAAAATATTTGGTAACTCCCCTGAACATCGTGTGAATTAATTTGCTTTATATTTGTAGAATTTACTATTCACTATGAACCTTAAAACCGCCTGTCTTGGCATCTTTTCCCAGCTTTCCCAGCTTATCAATCAACTTACTGAACAGGATTATACTGCACCAATTCGATCGCTGGGAAACGGAACAATCGGGCAACACCTCAGACACACACTTGAGTTTTTTATTTGCCTTGAAAAGGGCTGTGAGCTGCAGGTAGTGAATTATGATAAGCGTGCGCATGATAAACTAATCGAAAGTGACAAATTCATTGCTTTGTCAGCATTAAATAGTATCCAGGACTTTATCTTACGACAGGATATAAACAAACCCTTGACGCTTGAAGTTGGGTATGATTTGCATACCGATACACCCGTAACTGTTCAAACCAATTTCCAACGTGAGTTGGTGTATAATATAGAACATGCCGTGCACCATATGGCCATTATCAAAATTGGATTACGCGAAATAGCTCCTCATATTGAACTTCCTTTTGATTTTGGCATTGCAGCATCAACAGTACGGTATCAGGATGCCGTTCATGCTTCATCGCATTAAGCTGCGTTATTCATGCGCCTGATCAAGAACGTGTTAGAGCACAACTTTTTTATTCGCCTTAAAAGCTGGGAGTATTGGCCTTTCGGGATTGTTCAGTTTCCTTTGATGTTGTATTGGATTTGGCTGTCAATCAAGGCACGGTCTTTATTGTTTTTTACAACATCCAATCCTTCCATTACTATGGGAGGAATGTTTGGAGAATCTAAATATGCAATACTGCGACAATTGCCGGCCGCGCTACAACCGAAAACTATTTTAATAGACACGCCAGTAACAACAAGCCAGGCGCTGGTATACATGCGTGAGGCTAACCTCCAATTCCCTTTGATTTTTAAACCCGATATGGGTGAACGAGGATATCAGGTTAAAAGGATAAACACCAATCAGGATGTAGAAGCGTACCTAAAAGATATAAAGGGCAGCTTTCTTATTCAGGAGTATATCGATTTGCCTGTAGAATGTGGTGTTTTTTATACGCGGTTTCCGCAAGAGGATAAGGGAAGGGTTACATCGGTGGTGATCAAGGAGATGTTATCGATAACAGGAAATGGTAAGCTTACGGTTGAAGCATTAATCAAGAAAAATCCCCGCGCAAAACTACAATGGGACAGGCTTAAAAAAATGCATAATGGTGTGTTTGATAGGGTCTTACCAATAGACCAGTCATTGGAGTTAAACGCCATCGGGAATCATTGCCTGGGTACAAAATTTTTAAATGGAAATCATTTAATTAATGATCAGTTGTCTGAAGTCTTTGACAGGATAAGCAAATCATTAGATGAATTTTACTTTGGCCGGTTTGATTTACGTTGTGGATCAATAGAAGACCTGTACCGGGGAAAAGTAAAAATTATGGAGGTTAATGGATGTGGAGCTGAGCCTGCCCACATTTATCATCCAGGTTTTTCTTTTGCCGAAGCAATGAAAGTACTGTTCCGGCATTGGAAAAACTTATTCATCATTAGTACCCAAAACAGAAATAGAGGATTTGAATACACACCATTCACAGAGGGGTATAGAATTTTCAAACATTTTAAAACACGCACTGCACCTTAACCATAAAAAAACCCGGCTTTAAACCGGGTTCTTTATTGAGATTAATAAATTCTATTTATTTTTTAGGAGGTTGAGGCGTTACGCCTAACTTCTTAAGTACGAGGTCAGATATATCGGAGCTGTCATCAGCATACAGCACCACATCTAATCCGCTCAACTGATTGTTCACAATCATGTTGAAGCCTTGCTCTTTAGCAACATCCTCAATGGCCTTTCCAACTTTAGTATACACGGGCTCCATTAACTGAACCTGCTTACGTTGAAGGTTTTCCTGTGAATCCTGCTCAAGCTTTTGAATGTTTTGCTGGAGTTGTTGCAGTTCACGCTCAGTGTTCTGCCTTACCGCATCGGGCACGGTAGTACCAAAGGCCTGATATTCCTGAAGTTTTTTCTGGAACTCAGCCACCTTGGCATCATATTGCTTTTTTAACTGAGCCTGCAGCGTTTGCAACTCAGTTTCAATTTGTTTGGCTTCAGGCATCTGATTGAATATATACTCTACATCAGCAAAGCCTATTTTAGTAGAGGTTTGTGCCTGCGAAACCAGTGTTACCAGACCAAGCGCAAACAGGAAAACGATTTTTTTCATCACTTTTAAATTTATTCAGGTTAGTTAATTTTTAACCTTATCGTTAGGATCACCTAACCCCAACTCATCTAAAACAAAATCGGTGTAATCAAAGCGAGGATCAGTATAGATCATCACCAGTTCACCAGATTTATCAAACACAATAGCAAGGTTATTTTGTTTGGCTACTTTATCTACTGCGTCCCATACTTTATCCTGCACCGGTTTAATGAGTTCCTGTTTTTTCAGAAAAAATAATCCTCCAAACCCGAATACCTTTTTCTGGTATTCTTTTAATTCCGCTTCTTTTTGGCGAATGAG
>CAZCRJ010000246.1:0-4973 GCA_964501015.1 uncultured Roseivirgaceae bacterium
GGGCATTGTGCTTATAAACCGAAATCAGGTTGCCCTTATGCTGGATCATAATCACATACCCTGTGTCCTGCGTCCAGGACGAAAAGATTACCGTTCCATCGGCAATGCTTTTTACCGGCTCATTGGTCTTCGCAACCAGGTCTACCCCATAATGGTTTTGGCGCGCATCAAATTGATCAGAAATAAAACCACTTAACGGTGAGAAGAAAAAGGTCTCCTGAAGCTCGCGGTATTTTACACTGGTTAAGGTAATTAACGCCAGATCGCTGCGTTCAAATTCTTTTCGAAAAACCGAATCGGAAGGCACAAGCGTGACATCGCCTGTTCGTGTGAGTGCTTGCCCATCTCCTCGAAGCACTTTTGCCGGATCGCTGAAATCAACAGTATCTCCCCGCAATACCCGTTGTACACTCAGTATGAATTGGTCTTTCCTGTCAACCTCGATGTAAAGAGAATCCACTTTTTGATCGAGTTCCAGCAATTGCTTGTTTAATTGAACCTGCTCATAACGGGGATCAAACCATTTTGCCAGTATGGTTTGGGCAAGAAAAAGGCTGATCGAAAAAATAAATGCAAAAATGATAACCGAAAACAGAATCACCTTTGAGTAGGTAAACCCCATACTCGTTTTCTCCGAAAAGTTTTCTTCGTTTCGGATGATTAATTGATACCGGTTGGTAAGCCAGTTCGATAATGTCTTTTTTGGCTTCAAATCGTCATTTTTACCGGACAAAAGTAGATATTATCACCATATTACAATGGAATATCCGTTTTTTGCGTTTCTTAGTCTGTGAACCGTCTGCCGTTGAACACTCACCTTAAATATATTCTGTCATTGCTGCTTCTGGCGTCAAGTTGTGCGCCTGAATCCAATACCTGGTTGAGTAAGGGGTTCCACAATACAACGGCCCACTATAATGGATATTTTTATGCCCTGGATGAAATCCGAAAAATTGAAATAACCATCCAAAACAGCAATAAAGATGATTACAACCGGGTGCTGAGGTTATTTCCCGGACTTGACTCGGTTTTGGCAAAAGGGTATGACGATCAAATTCAGGAGGCCGTTAAAATGGCATCGCTTGCCATACAGCGCCACCCAAACAGTAAATGGGTTGATGACAGCTATTTGCTGGTTGGGAAGGCAAGGTTGTATAGTCTGGATTGGGGCAATGCCATTCAAACCTTCAAATTCGTAAACACAAAGGGTGCTGATGCCAGCACAAAACATCGGGCACTCATCCTGTTGGCACGCACGTTCACAGAACATGGTGAGTATGCAAATGCAGAAGCTGCTTTCAGCTACCTGGAAAAAGAAAAATTATCCAAAACCAATCGCAAGAATTTATACCTGGAGAAGGCCTATTACTACCAGGTGATTGAGGACGATGATAAGTTTGTACGAAATCTTACAGAAGCCGCTCCACTCCTGAGCAAAAAAGACAGGCCCGGAAGAATTTATTTTATCCTTGGTCAGGTGTATCAGAAGCTGGGTTTTGAATCGGAAGCCTATAATTATTTCCGGGAATGCCTACAGACACATCCTGAATATGAAGTAGATTTTTACGCGCGATTGTATATGGCTCAGGTAGCCGAAATTTCAAAAAGCCGGAACATTGCCAATGCCAGGAAGTCATTTAAAAAACTACTGAAGGACAGCAAGAACAAAGACTTCAAAGACAAGATTTATTATGAGATGGGTGTGTTTGAGCGTAAGCAGGATAACATAGCAGAAGCTATTACCAATTATCAACTTGCAATCCAAGAGGGAACACGAAAACAAATTGACGGAGAGGCCTATTTACGCCTGGGAGAAATCTATTACGATACACTTCGAAAATTTGAAGTGGCTAAATTGTATTATGATAGTGCCGTTGCTGCACTGAGTAAGGACTATGAAAACTATGATGTCATAAAATCGCGACAGGAAGTGTTAGAAGAGTTTGTGCATAATCTTAAAACCATAGCGTGGCAAGATAGCTTATTGGTGATGGCAAAAATGGACTCAGCAACTTTAATGGAACATATCACTGCTGTGGTGGAAAGCAAAAAGCCTCCACTAACAAAAGAAAGCAAAAAGAAGAAACGGTCGCGGATTGATATTAGCCAAGTTAGCACAGGCATTCAATCAGCCACTGGATTTATTAGTTCTGATTGGTATTTTGGTAATGCATCTGCCATTGCATTAGGGCAACAAGAGTTTAAACGTATATGGGGCGCTATTCCTTTAGAAGATAACTGGAGACGTTCTTCCCGTGCAACACCTATGGGCCAACGTCCAACATTAATCGCGGGTACCGATATCAGCTCAACACCTGATGCACACCCTGAAGAAGAAATAAAAACTGATCCTGTATTGGATGAGTATACCCGGATTACTAAAGAACTTCCTAAAACGGAAGAGCAGATAGCCACAGCGCTCGAAAAAATTGAAGATGCATACTTCAACCTGGGCGATATATACTATTTCAAGTTACTCGAAAAGGATAATGCTGTTATTACCTATGAACAACTATTGGTACGCTTTCCGGATACACCCTATCGGCCCGAGGTGCTCTACAAACTTTACCTTATGTTTAAGGAGACACAGCCGGAACGGGCTGATCAATATGCCCGGGAATTAACCAGTCGTTTTCCTGAAACTTCCTATGCCAAAATACTGATCAATCCGGATTACCTTCTTGAATCGAGCATTGTGATGGAAAAACAAAAGGTGTTGTACAAAGATGCATATGAAAAATATGAAGCAAATGAGTTTGCCACATCACTGGCCATCGTTGAGTCAGCCATGGTTATGGAGAAAACCTCATTTTCGCCCTATCTTGAATTACTCAGGATACTGAATATTGGTAAATCGGAGCCTATTGCACGGTATCAATACTTACTCGATGAGTTTATCAAAAATTATCCCGAGACAGAATTGTCAGCGTACGCTTCGCAACTTCTTATGACCTCCCGCGATTTTGAATTGCGAAAAGAGAAGGATCGGGGAATTCAGTATACATCGACTCCGGATGTGCTACATTACTTTATTATTCTCTTTAAAACCGAAGCGAAAATTGAAGACATTACTTCCAAATCGCTGACTTCTTTCAACCAACAACATATAAAAGACCCGACATTAAAAGTCAGCAACCTTATATTCTCCGACACTTATACCTTAACTATGGTTAGTGAATTAAGCGGGAAATCCAAAGCGCTCGACTACTATCGGGCTTTTACCGAAAAGCAGGCCTCACTTACCGAATTAAAGAACCATAAATTCAATACTTTTGTAATTAGCAAAGACAATTTCGATATCTTTTACCGGACAAAAGGCCTTGATGAGTACCTTCAATTCTTCGAAAAAAACTACCGTTCAGAAAATCCGTAATGCACTTACTCTTGAACACCGATGGTTTTCCACAGTGGTCAAGGTCATTTGGATACTTTTCTTCTGCTTTATAATCGGATTTCCCCTGTATATATATTCCGTGAGTATCAATCTTTTCGGTCTGTATGGAGGAATGCCCAGCCTGAAGTCTATTGAAAATCCGGAAAATGATCTCTCCTCTGAATTGATTTCGGCTGACGGGGTATCGCTTGGCCGGTATTTCCGCTATAACCGAAGCCAGGTAAGCTTTGATAACTTGTCGGATGACCTTGTAAATACCCTGCTCCTTTCCGAAGATCACCGATTCTTCAATCATTCCGGTATGGATTTCATTGCCTATTTACGGGTATTCAAAGGTCTTATCACATTAAATCCAGCCGGTGGCGGAAGTACAATAACGCAACAGTTAGCGAAAAACCTATACACTCAAAATCCGGATATGGGGTTAGATGGTACAATCGGCAAACTTGGTCGCACACCAAAACGTGTGGTTCAAAAAACAAAAGAATGGATCATATCCTATCACCTTGAGAAAAATTTCACGAAAGAGGAAATTATTTCCATGTATTTAAATACTGCAGAATTTGGGAGTAATGCTTATGGAATTCAGGTTGCCGCAGAGACGTACTTCAGCAAAACACCGGATAGCTTAAACATTCAGGAGTCGGCAGTTTTGGTAGGCATGCTTCAGGCCATTACACGGTTTAACCCTGTGCTCAACCCGGAGAGTTCATTAAGTAAAAGGAATGAAGTATTGTTTAAGCTCCATAGACATGGCTATATAAAAACTAAGGAAGAATATGACTCCATAAAAGCACTTCCCATTGTGCTTCAATACCGTGTTCAAAATCAAAACGAAGGTTTGGCCACTTATTTTCGAAGTGTAATTGGTCAGGATCTGATGACGTGGTGTAAAGCAAGGGGAATTGACCTATGGGAATCAGGCCTTAAAATTTATACCACCATTGATAGCCGTATGCAGCGTTATGCTGAAGAAGCCGTTGCTGAACACATGAAAATAATGCAACGCGATTTTGAACTTCACTGGAAAGGAAGAAATCCGTGGCTGGATGATAACGGGAATGAGATCAAAGGTTTTCTGGATGCTCGGATTAAACAAACTGACGCGTATAAAAATCTGGTGGCCCGGTTTGGCGCAAATGCTGATTCCGTAAAAATCATGCTTAATTTGAAAAAACCGATGCGCATTTTTTCATGGGACGGTGAGCGCGATACCTTATTCAGTTCAATGGACTCGTTGAATTATTATAAACGCTTTCTTCATACCGGACTGGTTGCAATTGATGCCAATACAGGAGCAATAAAGGCTTGGGTTGGGGGTATCAACCATAAATATTTTAAATATGACCATGTACGACAAGGTAAACGTCAACCCGGCTCAACGTTTAAACCATTTGTATATGGTACCGCCATTGAAGCCGGGTTTACTCCTTGTTTCAAACTCCAAGACATTTCGCCCACCTTCACAGTGTCTGGCGGAACATGGAGCCCACCTAATGCCGAAGGCGATTACGGTAAAGGAGGCTGGTTAACCTTACGCCAGGCAATGGCGCAATCTAAAAATTCCATTACCGGCCAG
>CAZCRJ010000247.1:0-4973 GCA_964501015.1 uncultured Roseivirgaceae bacterium
GAACGTTGTTCTGTCCCAATCACATGAAGCGCCTAATTTTTTTAATTGTTCCAGAATAATGCCACCATATTTCTCTTTCCATTCCCAGGCGTATGTTAAAAATTCTTCTCGTGTCAGGTCCGATTTTTTAATGCCTTTCTCACGAAGCATAGCCACAACTTTTGCTTCCGTTGCAATGGAGGCATGATCTGTACCAGGCACCCAGCATGCTTCCTTTCCCTCCATGCGTGCTTTCCGAACCAGTATATCCTGAATGGTATTGTTCAGCATGTGCCCCATATGTAATACACCTGTCACATTTGGTGGGGGAATTACTATTGTAAAGGGTTCTTTTTCCGGGTTGGGTTCAGAGTGAAAAAATCCATTCCGCATCCAATAGGAGTACCACTTCGATTCAACTTCCGAAGGATTGTATTTCGTTGATAATGACATGTTTACTATAAATTCGAGGGGCAAAAATACAGTTCGAAAGGCGCAGTTACAAGTTGGAAGAGGATTGGCATGGCCTGAATTCCGGAATTAATTAGCCTTCATTCGGATTCTCCATTCTTTAGGGTACAGATTATTCACACGATTATCAAGCACATTAATCCAGCCTATTGGTAACGACTGGTATGTGACCAACGCATGCCCTCTTGTGTATTCTTTTAATGATATCGTTTCCTTTCTAAGGTATGATAAGGCTTCATCTAATGAAACTTCATTACGCATGATGTTTTCCTGATTTACCTGAACTGATAATGCCAGCGCATGTTCTGGAATAAGCTTTTCACCCTTTTGTTGAGCTATACTGGTGCCTACGGATACAATTTTTAATCGATTGGATATAAAAGACACAGGATCACGCAACGATTTGGGTATGGTGTAGATGTACTCGCTATGCACTAAAAACATCATTCGTTCAGGAAACTTTAACCAGGGTGTAATATGATCTATTATTTTTTTGGATGGTTGCTCTGCTTTATTCCAGTTTTTTAAGATCACTTCCTGTTGTGTGTTTGTTTTACGTAATACGGATATAAAAAATCCTTCACCTCTGACGCGGTGCGGATAAAACCGATAGCCTGTTATGTTTCCAAGTTGAATTTTTTCAATACCCCATGTTTCGTTTACTGAAAGTTCAAGCGATTCGAAAGAATGCTGCTCTTGTAACCATAGAAGATTGGCTTCATTTTCGTCAATATTATAGGTACAGGTGCAGTACACCAATATACCATCTGATTTTAGTGAGGGCCAGGCATCCTCTAATATTCTGCGTTGTCGTTTTGCACAATAAGCAGCTTGTTCAACTGACCATTCCTTCATCGCCTCGGGGTCTTTGCGAAATAACCCTTCACCTGAACAGGGAGCATCTACCACCAATACGTCAAAGAATCCGGGCAAGTTCCGAAAGTCAACAGGAGCATTATTGGTAACCATCACATTGTTATATCCCCACTTGGTAAGATTTTCTGAAAGGATTGACGCCCTTGACCGGATGACTTCGTTGGCAATAAGTAAACTATCCGGATGTACAAGACTAACTAGGTGAGTAGATTTTCCGCCTGGCGCAGCACTTAAATCCAAAATCCGAATCGGATGGTTTGCTAATCCCAGTTGAAGGAAGACTTGTTCCAGAAACATTGAACTGGCTTCCTGAACGTAATACGCTCCTGCGTGAAATGAGGGATCCAGTGTAAATACAGGGCGCTCATCAAGATATCTTCCATTCGTGCACCAGTCAACTGGTTCTCCACTATGATCGGTTTTTTTTTCAGGATTAAGCCGAATGCTTACAGATGGCTTTGTACGGTGACTTTCCTGAAATAATTGGAATGCTTCTCCGAGCTGGTGTTGCATACGTGCCGAAAATTCTTCCGGTAATCCACGCGATGAATCTGTCATGATGCTAAATTAAGCTTTCTTTGTAGTGAAGTAAGGATAATGTTGAGATCATCATGAATGCGAATGTATATGAGTAAAGCGAATAATCCGGCATTAAAATCATGGGTGGAAGTTCCGCAAGGATCTGATTTCCCGTTACAGAATTTACCATTTGGTATTTTCAAGACCAGGTATCTGACACCGGTGGCTGGCGTGGCCATCGGGGAGTATGTGCTGGATTTGGTGTATCTACATGAACATGGATACCTGGATGGATTAGGCCTTCCGCCAGGAGTATTTAACCAGCAGTTCCTTAATAATTTTTTAGCCTTGGGGAAACTAACCGGCCGGGCAGTACGGGAGCGTGTTTCTGAATTACTTCAACATGACAATGATGAATTACAAAATAATGTTGCAGCACGTGAAATCGCATTAGTGCCCATGCGAGAAGTGCAAATGATGATGCCCGTTCGAGTGCCTAATTATACCGATTTTTATAGCAGTGAAGAACATGCTACAAATGTAGGTTCGATGTTTCGTGATCCAAAGAATGCCTTGCTGCCCAATTGGAAACATATGCCAGTGGGCTATCATGGAAGAGCTTCTTCAATCGTAGTATCGGGTACTCCCATTCATCGGCCGAAGGGTCAACTAAAATTACCGGATACAGAATTACCTATTTTTTCAGCTTCCCGGAAAATGGATTTCGAATTGGAAGTGGCCTTTATCACTTGTTCGGAAACGCGGCTTGGTCAATCGATAAGTCCTGCTGAAGCAGAGGATCATATTTTTGGATTTGTGTTGTTTAATGACTGGTCGGCACGAGATATACAACAATGGGAGTATGTACCACTGGGTCCATTTTTAGGAAAAAATTTCGGATCTACCATATCACCCTGGATTGTAACCTTCGATGCGCTGGATCCTTTCAGGGTAGCCGGCCCCGATCAGGTTCCGGAACCGCTGCCGTATTTGCACTTTCGTGGCACGAAGAACATAGACCTCCGGTTGGAAGTATTTTTACAGCCTGATGGAGGCGAACCAATCACTATAAGCCGTTCGAATTTTAAATATATGTATTGGAATGTTAACCAGCAGTTGGCACATCATACGATAAATGGTTGCAACATCCAGGTGGGTGATATGTATGCGTCAGGTACAATTAGCGGACCTTCCCCTGGTTCATACGGTTCCATGCTTGAGCTAACCTGGAATGGTGTTAAACCACTTCAGTTGCCGGATGGTACGGACCGTGATTTCATTCACGATAATGATACCCTTATTTTAAAGGGGTATTGTGAGAAGGATGGTGTGCGAATAGGTTTTGGTGAATGTAAAGGAAAGCTATTGCCCGCGTTGTAAGGAAAACCAGAAATACTTCAAGAATAAAGTAAATGATTATTGACCCGAAAGATCACCCGGTAAGTAAAGTGCATGGATATTTATTAGGCGCAGTTGTACCCCGACCAATTGCCTTCGCCAGCACTATTGATATGCAAGGAAATGTGAACCTTAGTCCATTTAGTTTTTTTAATTGCTTTGGTGCAAATCCGCCAATTGTGATTTTTTCACCCGCACGCAGGGGGCGCGATAATACCACTAAGCATAGCTATGAAAATGTCGTGGAAGTACCTGAAGTGGTCATTAGTATGGTTAGTTACGATATGGTTCAGCAGACTTCGCTTGCAAGCGCTGAATATCCGAAAGGTGTTAATGAATTTAGTAAAGCCGGTTTTACTCAAGTCCCTTCATTAAAAGTAAAACCGCCCCGGGTTGGAGAGTCCCCGGTTTCTTTTGAGTGTAAGGTACTTCAGGTTATACCAACCGGTGAGCAAGGTGCAGCCGGAATATTGGTGATATGTGAAGTTATACTCATGCACATTAATGATGACATTCTTAATGATGAAGGAAAAATCGATCCCTTCAAGCTAGATGCTGTAGCCCGTATGGGAGGCGATTGGTATTGCCGGGCCAACGGAGAGAGCCTGTTCCGGTTGCCACAACCCGGAAATAAAATCGGCATTGGAATTGACCAACTTCCAGAGGAAATCCAGAAGAGTAAGGTGTTTACGGGTAATGATCTGGGGCTACTTGGGAGTGTTCAGCAGTTGCCCGGCTCAGACATGATCAATGAGATAAAGACCAGTGTGGAGTTCAGAGAGGCCAGCCTGAACCTGGAGAAGGTTCACCTATTGGCCCAAACCTACCTAAGAGAGGGCAAACTTATTGAAGCATGGGCTGTTCTCCTTGCCTGGAGATAGAAATTTAGTACATTGAGTTGCTACGATTGCCTGTGTTATACAGGGTGTCCTGCAGGCTTTGCCTGTTAAGATGTTTTCTTCGATTAGTCTCATTACAGTACCCTTATGAAAAAAATACTTCTCGCTTCAGGCGTTGTTTTATTGCTTCTCCTGTTGGCTGCTATGCATCATACTCCAAATCTGTTCACCAATGAAAAGCAGGTCAGGGCTGGACTTTCACCACTCCTAACCCTTTGTGGTACACCCGGAGCCAGAACAATATTGAAACTGATGGACACCACCCGCCAGATGGCTCCCTTAATGGAAAACCTGGGTAAGTATGGGATGAAGGTTACGACAGCGCATGTACGTGCCCAAAAATTTTTCAACCAGGGTATTAACCTCTATTATGGCTTCAATCATTTTGAGGCTTACCGATCTTTCAAGGAAGTTGCCCGTTTGGATCCGGAGTGTGCTATGGCTTATTGGGGGCAGGCCCTTTCGCTTGGTCCCAATATTAATTTACCGATGGATCCGGCCGATACGGAAACCGTATATCAGGCACTTCAGAAAGCTGTCAGCCTTATAAACAATGCATCGAAAAAGGAGCAGGCATTGATTCAAGCGCTGTCTGCCCGTTATACAGCCGAAGCGCTGCAAGACAGAAAACCGCTGGATGAAGCGTATGCGAAAGCAATGGAGGCCGTTGCCCATCAGTTTCCGGACGATCTCGATGTTAAAACCTTGTATGCGGAGTCGCTTATGGACTTGCATCCGTGGGATTACTGGAAGAATGGTGAGCCACAATCATGGACTCCAAAAATTATCGAGTTGATTGCCGGGGTTATAAAGAAGCTCCCTGATCACCCT
>CAZCRJ010000248.1:0-4956 GCA_964501015.1 uncultured Roseivirgaceae bacterium
AGTATTTGTGAAAGAGAAAAAAGTACTGGCTAATTTAAAAAAGGCAGGACTGATGGTTGCTGGTGCAGCCGTTCAAAAGTTTATGATGAAACTTTCTGACGAACAGGAAATACTCATGAACCTGGCCGATATGCTGATTGAAGGATATGTGGCTGAGTCTACGTTGTTGCGGGTAGAAAAATTAATCAGCTTGCGTGGCGAGGCGGCCTGTGAATTGCAGAAGGCAATGGCGATGATTTACTTACACCATGCTGTGAACAAAGCTTCAGCTGCCGGTCGTGAAGCGATTACTTCTTTTGCAGAGGGCGATGAGCAACGCCTTATGCTGATGGGACTCAAACGCTTTACAAAAATAGATCCGTTCAATTTGAAGGAAGCCAGAAGAAGTGTAGCTGATTTTGTAATCGAAAAGGGGGAGTATCCATATTAATGAAGTAGGCTAAAGGAACAGATGAATAGAAGATAGTTATCAAAACCGTACACTTTATGTGTACACCAGTGAACAAAAGCCTGATTTATTAATCAGGCTTTTGTCGTTATACGAGTTCTTTAGGCACTTTTTAGTAAGTGGAAAGATTTTTGAATAGGATTTAGAAAAAACACTATGGCAAAATCTACATCTGGATCGTCTACATTACTCATAGTTATTCTTTTGGTGCTGACCTTCCCCATCTGGATTGGAATAGCCGGTGGCCTCTTTGGTTTGGCCATGGGCTTGTTCGGAGCGGCAATAGGAATTGTTGCGGCATTATTCGGAGTCCTTGGTGGAATACTAGGCGCCATTTTTGGTGCAATCGGCAAAGTGTTTGGTTGGATATTCGGAGGCTTATTCAGTTGGAATTATTTTCCCGGAATACATTTACCAGGCCCTGTTACCCTTTTACTGATTGTATTGATAATTGCCCTAATCATTCAGTCAAGAAAATCCCCGATTAAGAAGTAGGGTGTTTGTAATACAATGCCGGGTTAAGAAAATAATGGGAATATACCGGGTAACGCTTGATAGCTTTTAATTCAGGGCGTCTGCCTTCGGCAAATTCAATCTTATAGTAAAATTCAAAGCCCTTTTCAACGCGAACATCTCTACGCACCATATACCATTCCTTATCGTATGGATTAAGCACTTTGACCTGGAGCTTTAATATTCCGGGGTTGCTTTTGATCCGAACAAAATTTCCTGGTTGTTGATTGTACAACTTCCCGTTCACATACACCTGCATGGAAGAGTTTTTGGTGGTTTGGATCGCTACGGTTGAGGAGTAAGCGAATGCGAAAACAACACTAAAGGTAAATGCGGTTACTAATACCAACTTCTTCATATCGATCTCTTTTCAATTATCCTGCAACCTTCATGCCACAGGTGGCTACCTTGTTTAACGCAAATAATCACATTCCGTTGACTTCTTTTTTCCCAAAGTGATAAAAATTTTCTACGGGGATTGGCCAATACACTAATTAATCCTCATCTCTTTTCTAAATCCGGCAATGAAGTTAATCAAAGCTGCCTGCCAGGTTACATCTGCATCCCACTTAGTTCCTAGAAATACATTATTGAATTCTATCTGCCGGGTATAGAATTTGAAAACTGCCTGGTCTGAAGGAATGGTTTTAACCTGCTCCTGGCCTCCCGAATAGGTTATTGAGGCATTAGCGGTTACCGCCTTACTACTTTCATAATCCAATAATTGTTTCGCTACTGATCCACGCGTATGTACGAATCGGAGGATATAAAAATAACCCTGTTTACGAAGTTCAGGTTCATGAATGGAATTATCCACCAAGGCATATTTAAAGGGGTAGGCCTTCATTATTTCTTCCAACTCCTGATCTAAAGTAGGATTTCCAAATTTCTGAACCGCGAGTCGATCAACTTTTAAATCAGATGCAAATAACTCGGATCGCCTGCCGGTAATAACAGGAATCACCAATTCTCTTTCCGGAATATCGTTGATGAGCATGTTTTGCTTTTTAAGGGTATTAAAGGCAGTGTTGTAAAATAATCGCAAGGTTTCATTTAAGGATGAGCTCTCTGCCCGCCATGCAGCCTGGTCTGGTTCGATGAGACTCTCTTTTTCTTTATACGGAGTTACTATTATTCGATAAACAGCATCTTTTTTTTCAACGATTACAAAGGTGCTTATCTCACGTTTACCAAAATATTGACGAAACGCCAGTTCTACATCAGCCCCAGCGAAAACTCTGTCAAGTTCAAAATAGGCCACTGCATCAACACCAGCCCGAACCATGGTGGCATGAACCTCATTCAACTCTTTTTCCGATAAGGTATAAGAATATAATACAGCGCTCCGTGTGCTAAGAAGTTTTTCAGGAAGTGCTTCAGTGGCAGGCAATTCATTAAAAATTACCTGGCCATAGCTTACGAGTGGAAGTAAAACAGCGAGAAGTAACCTCATGGGTAGAATAACGAAAATCGGTTCAATCTATTTCAAACTTCAAAATATACCTATAAAAAATCCATCCTCTTTTATCCGGACAGGATAGGTAACCAACTCAGCCGATCGGGAGGCGCATTCTTTACCAGATTTCAGATCATAACGGTAATTATGCCAGGGACAGATAACCTCCCCCAGATGATTTACCGACCCCTTGCTAAGCGATTCACTATTATGGGTACACCGGTCTTGTACCGCATAAAAGGAGTCATTGTGCAGCACGAGGCAAATTCGCTTACCGTGAACAATCAGTAATTGGGGCTTGCCACTTGTAAGTTTTTGTGTTGCCTCTTGTTTTCCGGAAAAAAGTTTAACCCATTGCATAAATCAGCTTTGGCGAAGATCACCTTTTTTCTACCTTGATTCAAACTAAAAAAGGTTCGAATGAAAAACATCGTTGCCGGAATTTTACTTCTCCTTGCTCTACCATCCTTTGCACAGGTAAATGCAAAACTTCAAACTAAAATCGATCAGATGGCCGCAGCCATTGAACCACGAATGATAGAGTGGAGAAGGGACATTCATCAGCATCCGGAGTTGGGGAATCGCGAATTCAAAACATCGGCAAAAATTGCTGAGCATTTAAAGTCATTAGGCATAGAAGTTCAGACGGGAGTCGCACATACGGGTGTTGTCGGACTACTGAAGGGGGGAAAACCAGGACCAGTGATAGCGCTGCGTGCAGATATAGATGCCTTACCGGTTACAGAGCGAAACAGTTTGCCGTTTGCATCGAAAGAAAAGACAGTTTTTAACGGACAGGAAACAGGGGTGATGCATGCCTGCGGCCACGACAGTCACGTAGCAATACTGATGGCCACAGCGGAAATTCTGGCAAAAAACAAAAGTGAATTAAAGGGAACGGTTAAGTTTATTTTTCAACCATCAGAAGAAGGCCCACCAGCCGGTGAAGAAGGCGGAGCTGATTTAATGGTGAGGGAAGGCGTACTGGAAAATCCAAAAGTAGATGTGATTTTTGGAATGCACATACAATCCATTTCACCGTTGGGAAGAATTACCTATAGGCCGGCTGGACTCATGGCGGCTTCCGACTGGTTTTCAATAAAAGTAAAAGGTACACAATCGCATGGCGCAGCGCCATGGATGGGAGTGGACCCCATTGTAGTTTCTGCGCAAATTATTCTGGGCATGCAAACCATTGTGAGCAGACAAACGGAATTAACAAAGGAAGCTGCTGTAATTTCTGTAGGAAGAATAAATGCGGGTATTCGTGAGAATATTATTCCTGAAGAAGCTTTTATGGCCGGCACCATTCGTACACTGGATGATGAAATGCAGAAAAAAATTCACGAGAAAATACGGCTAACCGCAACCCGGATAGCAGAAAGTGCAGGGGCTACAGCAGAAGTAGTAATTGATAAAAAAACTCCTGTAACCTATAATGATGTTGCCCTCACAGAAAAGGTAGTGACCAGTTTACAACGGGCTGCCGGTGATGAAAATGTTATCCGCATTAATGCAGTTACCGGAGCAGAGGATTTTGCTTTTTATCAGAAGAAGGTTCCGGGTTTTTTCTTTTTTGTGGGCGCCATGCCTCCCGATCAGGATCCCAACAAAGTGCCTTCCCATCACACCCCTGATTTTATGATAGATGAGCGGGGCATGATCACCGGCTTAAAGGCGATGCTGAACCTGACACTGGATTATATGTTTCAGAAATGAAGAGTAAACGATAATCCATTAACAGGTCGGGCTTAAAATCCTGAAGGCCCAACCTCATTTAAGCAGGTTATTTTAACCGTTTGTCCAGCCATACAAATGGTCATAACATCATTCCGTACAACATAGCCGATTAGTACTTTCTTTCCATCAATGTACTCAAAGTTATACAACGGATCTTTTGTTACTTCTTCCGGTAGAGGAGGTGTGCCACACCATCCACCATCCCAGACGGGAATAAGACGTGTGCCATCTTCCAGTTCAAACACAAATCCGCAGCCATCCAATCCTGTTAAATCACGTACTGTGGCCGGAACCGTGCATGAAGTTGTCGTGGAATCATTGTCGCAAGCAGTGAATGCAACCATGCAAAAGAGTAGTAAAGTAAGTGTATGTCCTTTTATCATATCCATATTTTTTACCTTAGACACACCAACCCACTAAATAGTTGTAGCATAAAATATATCTTTTGATTTTCATCGTACAAAGAAAAGAGTACTGCCTAGGGATTAGCCGTATACATTTTTTTCATGCGCTTCTGAGAAGCCATGATAATGCGCATTACTATGCCTGGAAACAGCCGCAACAGGAGCCCATTAAGTTTTCCTACTATAGAAAGAATAACTTTGAACTTTCTTTTTTCGATAGTGCGTAATATGGCACGGGCAACTTGTAATTGTGTTTGCTGAAGATAGCGGGGCCGTTCGGCTACACGAATGGGTTCCCCCCGAGCATTCAATATTCGTTTATTATCATCGTTTTGGGTGAATCCCACATGCACGATACCGATGTGTACACCCGTGCCATGCATTTCAATTTTAAG
>CAZCRJ010000249.1:0-4940 GCA_964501015.1 uncultured Roseivirgaceae bacterium
AAAACTAAAATCCTTACAACTCGAATTTAGACAACGCCTTCATGTATTGCACCCGTTCAAACTTTGCCGGATTGGGTACCTTTTGAGCGCTCATGCTTCCTTGCATCTGTTTTACAGATTCGTATTCATTAACCTGCATCCAGTCAATCATTTGTGATTCGATTGTTTGTATTTCGGGAAGGCCCTTCTTTAACAAAACCGAATTCAGCATGGCAACATCTGCACCGGCCATCATAAGCTTTAACACATCCCAGCCGGTATGAATACCCCCAGTGGCGGCCAGTTGGGCTTTTATTCTGCCTTTCAGCAATGCAATCCAGCGTAACGGCAAGCGCATATCATATGATTTGCTCAGCACAATATTCGGTTGCACTTCCAATGAAATCAGATCAATGTCAGGTTGGTAGAACCTGTTGAACAATACCAATGCATCGGCTCCGGCATCATCCAGTTTACCGGCCATGTTGGCAAGGTTTGAAAAATACGGACTTAATTTTACCGCAACCGGTATTTTTACCCGCTCTTTTACCTGCTTAAGGATATCAATATAATTCTGTTCAACTTCTTCACCTGTCATGTCGAGGTTGGAAGGAATGTAGTAGATGTTCAATTCCAATGCATCGGCACCGGCATCTTCAATCATTTTGGCAAATTCGGTCCAACCCCCAATGGAGTAGCCGTTGAGACTTGCTATTATCGGCATTTGAACCGCCTTTTTCGAACGAAGAATAAGATCCAGGTATTCATCAGGCCCTGAACGGTAGTCACTACTTTGTGGTAAATAGGTTAGTGCTTCCGCAAAGCTTTCTGTGCCCTCTGTAAGGTGATGTTCCAGCTCTTTCTGCTCCTGCTCAAGTTGTTCTTCAAACAAGGAATACAACACCACAGCCGATGCACCGTAATCTTCCATTTCACGAATAGTGGAAACTTGTTCCGACAACGGAGAGGCGGATACAACAAATGGATTTTTTAATGTTAATCCAAGGTATTTGGTTGACAGATCCATAATCATAGTTAATTAATAGCTTCTACTTTTTCGTTTTCAGGTTTTGATTCCACTTTTCTGGAAGCGAGGTACATCAGTTCTTCATAATGCTCCTTCGCCTGGCGTGTAGCATACTCATAGTATTTCTTCGCTTCTTCAGGATGTGTTTTCGTCAGCATCTTGAAACGGTTTTCCAGGTTCATGTATTCTTCAATGGTGACTTTCTTCGGTTGAGAATCTATGGTTAACGGATTCTTACCTTCTTGCTCAAGTTCTGGATTATAGCGGTACAATACCCACTGGCCGGAATCAATCAGGGCCTTTTGATGTTGCAACGGAGCCTCCATATTAATACCGTGCGCAATACAGTGTGAGTATGCGATGATTATACTTGGTCCGTCAAATTGCTCGGCTTCAATAAAGGCTTTTAGTGTTTGCTGATCCTTTGCTCCGAAAGCAATCGTGGCCACATATACATTTCCATACGCCATTGCCATCATGCCCAGATCTTTCTTCTTACCAGGCTTACCTCCTGCTGCAAATTTAGCTACCGCACCGGTTGGTGTCGACTTCGACATCTGTCCACCGGTGTTGGAATATACTTCTGTGTCGAGTACAAGTATCTTAACATTTTTTCCTGATGCCAACACATGGTCTAATCCACCATAGCCAATATCATATGCCCAACCATCTCCACCTACAATCCACACGCTCTTTCTGGCCAGGTAATCGGCAAGGTTAAGAAGACGTTCATACTTCTCTCCCTTTTTATTATCAAGGATTGCTTTCAATTTCTCAATGCGCTCGCGTTGTGCTGTTACACCGGTTTCTTCTTTCTGGTCGGCTGCAAGAATGGCACTTGCCAAGTCTTCCCCGATATCCGATGCCAATTCCCGTACAAGATTCATTGCATTATCATGATGCTGATCAATGGCCAGTCGCATGCCTAGTCCAAACTCTGCGTTATCTTCAAACAAGGAGTTTGACCAGGCTGGCCCCCTGCCCTGTGCATTTTTAGCATACGGTGTGGTAGGCAAATTACCTCCGTAAATAGAAGAACAACCTGTTGCATTGGCAATAACCGTACGGTCGCCATACAGTTGTGATAATAACTTGATATAGGGTGTTTCACCACAACCGGAACACGCACCGGAGAACTCGAACAGCGGACGCTGAATCTGTTGCTGGCCAATGGATGTAATCTTAATCTGGCTACGGTCCATATCTGGTAAGGCATTGAAGAACTCCCAGTTCTTCACTTCTTCTTCCAGTAACGGCTGAATGGGCACCATGTTTAATGCTTTCAGACTTACATTGGATTTATTTTTAACCGGACACGCTTCTACACAAACGCTGCAACCAGTGCAATCTTCAGGAGAAACCTGTATGGAATATTTCAATCCCTGTTCCTTCCATTCCTTTTCACGACTCTCGGTATACTTGAAGGTTTGCGGTGCATCTTCCAGGTGTTTAGGATCGTAGACATTGGCACGGATAACGGCATGCGGACAAACCATCATACACTTACCGCACTGTATACAAATCTCTTCATCCCATACCGGTATCTGAAGCGCGATATTTCGTTTTTCATATTGTGCTGTATCCGTTGGATAGGTACCATCAGGAGGGAAAGCACTTACCGGTATATCATCACCATTGCCACCGATAATCTGACCCAATACCCTGCGAACAAAATCAGGAGAAGATTCATGAACAGGAGGAAGCAATATTGTATCGGCATTAACGGTTTCCGGAACTTTAACTTCAAAGAGTTGTTCCAGCGTACTGTCTACTGCTTTTAAATTCATTTCTACAATCCGGCCTCCTTTTTTCTCATAGGCCTTCTTAATGGAATATTTGATGGCTTCAATTGCCTCATCTTTTGGCAACACTCCTGAAATTCCGAAGAAGCACACTTGCATAATGGTATTGATCCTGCGACCCATACCGGTATCCTGCGCTACTTTCTGCGCATCGATGATGAAAAATTTGGCGTTTTTCTTTATAAGTGTTTCCTGGGTTTCCCGTGGTAGTGATGCCCATACTTCTTCTGTACTCTTTTCTGTATTCAGCAAGAAGCTTCCACCCTGCACCAATAGATCAGCCATATTAATCTTCTTGAGAAATATAGGTTGATGGCAGGCTACAAAATTAGCATGCCTGATGAGGTAGGGTGAGTGAATTGGATCTGGTCCAAAGCGCAGGTGTGATATGGTCATGGAACCCGACTTCTTCGAATCATAAACGAAGTAACCCTGGGCATGATTCGGAGTATTTTCCCCGATGATCTTAATGGAATTCTTGTTCGCACCCACAGTGCCGTCCGATCCAAGGCCGTAAAATACGGCTCGCACCACGTTATCCGCCTCAAGCGTGAAGGCAGGATCAAACTCAAGGCTCTTGTGCGTAACATCATCTTTTATACCGATGGTGAAGTGATTCTTTCCCTTTCCATCTTTCAGGTTATCAAAAACAGCAATGGCCATTGCCGGTGTAAACTCCTTGGAAGACAATCCATACCTACCGCCATTTAATTTTGGCATGGTGGCAAAGGTTGCATACCCATCGGAATAGGCTTCCATTAATGCACTGGATACATCCAGGAATAACGGTTCAGCTGGTGCGCCCGGCTCCTTGGTTCTGTCTAATACTGAAATTGACTTAACGGTAGATGGAATTGCTTCAGCAAGCTTGCGCAAATCGAATGGACGGAATAACCGTACTTTAATCATACCAACTTTCTCACCTTTTTTAACCAGGTAGTCAACCGCTTCCTGCAACGTTTCTGTACCAGAAGCCATAGCCACAACTACGCGCTCTGCTTCGGGATGTCCGTAATAATCAAATAATTTATAGGTACGGCCATTTAGTTTGGCAAACTTATCCATTTGCTGCTGCACGATTTCCGGGCAAGCGTTAAAATACGAATTGCACGCTTCCCTGTTCTGGAAAAATACATCCGGATTTTGTGCTGTTCCGCGGATAAACGGCCGGTCGGGTGAAAGGGCACGCTTACGGTGCTGATGAACCAACTGCTCATTAATCATTTCTTTCATTATCGCTTCATCGATAAGTTCCACTTTAGCCACTTCATGTGACGTGCGAAAGCCATCAAAGAAGTGTAAGAAGGGTATCCGTGATTCGAGTGTGGATGCCTGAGCAATGAGGGCCATGTCCATTGCTTCCTGTACGGATGCAGATGCCAGCAAGGCAAAGCCTGTTCCGCGGGTTGACATTACATCGCTGTGGTCTCCAAAAATAGATAATGCGTGTGTAGCGATTGAACGCGCAGTAACATGAAATACCGTGGAGGTTAATTCACCGGCAATTTTATACATGTTGGGTATCATCAGCAATAATCCCTGAGATGCCGTGAAGGTTGTGGTTAATGCGCCCGATTGAAGTGCACCATGAACGGCACCTGCTGCCCCGCCTTCACTTTGCATTTCCACAACGGAGGGTATTGACCCCCATATATTTTTGATTTTCATAGATGACCACTCATCGGCCAGCTCGGCCATGGAAGATGAAGGTGTTATCGGGTAGATCGCACATACTTCATTCACACGGTAGGCTACATAGGAACAGGCTTCGTTGCCGTCAAGGGTCGCATATTTTTTCGGTTTCATAAGCAAAAGGATAACATTTAGTCCGGTTTAAATCGGCATTAAATTCAGTCCATTTCAGTCAACAAAACCTGACAGAAATCATTAAGAAACCTGATTTATAGTCAATTTGAGTCATTTGTAAATACTGCAATCGTTGACAATAGACACTGACCTCTTTTAACTCTCTATAATAAGTAGTAACTTTTCTTATCACCTAAACCCCCACAATTATGGACACCAAAAAATTTGTACTCTGTACCCTTGCCGGTGGAATTACCTACTTTCTACTGGGATTTATTATGTACGGGATTTTATTTGAAGACTTCTTGGCCGGGCATAGTGTTTCC
>CAZCRJ010000250.1:0-4939 GCA_964501015.1 uncultured Roseivirgaceae bacterium
GGGTCAAAGTTAATTTGTTTTTGGGATTGGGGTGCAATTATAACTCCAAATTGCCCTCAAAGACCATTTTGGCAGGTCCAATGAGATAAATGTCGGTAAACGTACTTTTCGTCTGCGATTTCCTGAATTCAACTGTCAGATCGCCACCCAAAGCATGTACAGTAACCGGTGAGGTAAAGCCATGAAATGAAGCGGCCAGAGCGGCTGCAGTAATCCCAGTACCACAGGAAAGCGTTTCGTTTTCTACTCCACGCTCATAGGTGCGAACAAAGAGCGAATTATCGGGCATTTGTTCCACAAAATTCACATTGGTACCGCCTTGCTTTGCCAAAGCATCCAGGTGTCGAATTTTTCGACCCTCTTCAAAAACGGGATATTCCTTAACAGCATTAACAAAACGAATGTAATGTGGAGATCCGGTGTGGATAAACATATCACTATCCATTTCCCGTATGTCGGCTACATCATTCATTTTCAACCGTACAATGCCAGAAGGAAGTAATTCTGCTTCATGCGTACCATCATACGCTTGAAAAGTAGTTGTAGTTTTCACTATGCCAAGAAAGGAAGCGAATGACACTGCGGCACGACTTCCGTTACCACACAAACTTTGCGTACCATCACTATTATAATAAGTAAGGGAAAAATCCAGCGAAGGGTGTTTTTCAATCAGCATCAGACCATCTGCGCCAATGCCAAATTTGCGGTCACATAATTCTTTGATCTGATCCAGCCTTAGTGAAATATCTCCTGCTCTATTATCAAGGAGGATAAAATCATTACCGGTGGCCTGGTATTTATAAAAATGGGTAGTCATTCATTACAGTTGAACGAACCGTTAGTTATTTCACTTCTTCGTAATCAATGTATTCTCCACCTTTGATATTCCCTTTACGTTTTTCAACTGGTGGCGCTGTATCAACATGTACATTACTTCCCGAGGGTTTACGGTTGATGCTTCCCGGATCATTATACCCCTGCTTTACACTGCCCGCAAATACACGGAATAAGCCGAACTTGTACAACACATAAAAAATCAAGACAAAAATCAGCAGTATTCTAAACATGGTATAACTGGATTACTTCGTATTAACGGCTTAAATACAGGTTTCGTTCACTATAAATTTTCAGGAAGTAGTCATCCATCAGGTCATCAATGAAATAAATGGATTCTCCTGTTGATTTCATTTCCGGCCCCAGCTCTTTATTTACATCAGGAAATTTGCTAAACGAGAACACGGGTTCTTTAATGGCGTAGCCTTTTTTAGTTGGACGGAACTTGAAGTCGGTAACTTTCTTTTCGCCCAACATCACTTTTGTGGCGTAATTGACATACGGCTCGTCATAGGCCTTGCAGATGAACGGTACGGTGCGTGATGCGCGCGGATTGGCTTCTATGACATAAACCTTATCGCGTTTTATAGCGAATTGTATATTGATGAGACCCACTACTTTTAACGCTTGCGCTATTTTTATAGAGTAGTGCTCCATTTGTTTTATAACGAAATCACCCAGGTTAAACGGGGGCAACACTGCATACGAGTCTCCTGAGTGGATGCCGGCCGGCTCAATATGTTGCATGATGCCAATGATATACACATTTTCGCCATCACAAATAGCATCTGCTTCGGCCTCTATGGCACCATCAAGAAAATGATCGAGCAATACTTTGTTGTCGGGAAGATGTTTCCAGATATCAATGATATGTGATTCAAGTTCCTTTTCATTGATCACAATTTTCATGCTTTGGCCACCCAATACATAGGAAGGACGAACCAGTAACGGGAACCCGATTATTTTGGAAGCTTCAAGCGCCTCATCCGGATCGGTAGCTACACCAAATTCCGGGTAGGGTATTCCAAGTTCTTTCAGCAGTGTTGAAAACCTTCCGCGGTCTTCTGCAAGGTCCAGCGAATTGAATGAGGTTCCTATTATTTTAATTCCATATTTATGAAGCTTTTCGGCAAGCTTAAGCGCGGTTTGTCCGCCCAGTTGAACGATTACACCTTCAGGCTTTTCATGTTGGATGATGTCGTACAGATGTTCCCAGAAAACAGGTTCGAAATATAATTTATCGGCAATGTCAAAATCGGTAGAAACCGTTTCAGGGTTGCAATTGATCATAATGGTTTCATAGCCACATTCTTTGGCAGCCAAAACTCCATGTACACAGGAATAATCGAATTCAATTCCCTGCCCGATCCTGTTCGGTCCTGAGCCTAATACAATCACTTTCTTTTTATCCGATCGAACCGATTCATTTTCGGTATCGAAAGTGGAATAATAATAAGGTGTTTGTGCTTCAAATTCTGCCGCGCAGGTATCAACGAGTTTAAATACGCGGTTAATGCCGAGTTCAGTTCGTTTTGCACGAACTTCACTTTCCAGGCAGTGGAGAAGGTGGGCAATCTGACGGTCACCAAATCCTTTTTCTTTTGCAATGCGTAGCAATTCAGGTGAAATGGAATGGAGGTCCTGTTCCTGAATTTTCTTTTCAAGTTCAACCAGTTCTTCGATTTGTTTCAGAAACCACCTATCGATTTTGGTAATCTTGTGAATCGTTTTTAATGGGATACCTATTTTAATGGCATCGTGAATGTGGAACAACCGGTTCCATGTTGGGTGCGCCAGGCTTTGCAGTAATTCATCCTGATTACGCAACTCTTTTCCATCAGCACCTAAACCATTTCTCCTTATCTCCAGAGATTGTGCAGCTTTCTGGAGTGCTTCCTGAAAATTCCGGCCGATGCCCATTACTTCTCCTACGGATTTCATTTGCAACCCAAGCTTTCGGTCAGCACCTTGAAATTTATCGAAATTCCATCGCGGAATTTTTACAATTACATAATCCAGCGCGGGTTCAAAGTATGCACTTGTGGTACCCGTAATGGCGTTCTTTAATTCATCTAAATTGTAACCAATGGACAGCTTGGCAGCAACTTTAGCAATGGGATACCCGGTGGCTTTTGACGCCAACGCTGAAGAGCGGGAAACACGGGGATTGATTTCAATGCCAATAATGTCGTCTGTATCTGGATTAACGGCAAATTGAACGTTGCAACCTCCTGCAAACTTGCCAATTCCGTTCATCATTTTGATGGCCAGGTTACGCATGTTTTGATACACGGTATCTGGCAGCGTCATCGCTGGTGCCACGGTAATGGAGTCGCCTGTATGGATGCCCATCGGATCAAAATTCTCAATGGAACAGATGATGATCACATTGCCTCTTCCGTCACGAAGTAATTCCAGTTCATATTCCTTCCACCCCATAATGCTTTGTTCTACCAGCACCTCATGTATGGGCGATGCATGTAGCCCACGGTTAAGGGCTTCGTCAAAGTCTTCAGGCTTTTCAACAAATCCTCCTCCTGTTCCCCCAAGGGTGTAAGACGGGCGAATAACCAAAGGAAAACCTATTTCCTGGGCAATTTCTTTTCCTTGCAGAAAAGACGTGGCAGTGGCCCCAAGGCAAACGCCAACCCCTAGTTCATTCATTTTCAGCCTGAATTTTTCACGATCTTCTGTGGTTTCAATGGCCTTAATGTCAACACCGATGATGCGCACACCATAGTGTTGCCAAATACCGGCATTCTCACATTCGATGCACAGATTTAAGGCTGTTTGTCCGCCCATGGTGGGTAAAACGGCATCGATATGATGTTTCTCTAGTATTTCACGGATGGATTTTTTCGTTAGCGGCTTGAGGTAAACATGATCGGCCGTGACTTTGTCCGTCATGATGGTGGCCGGATTAGAGTTGATCAGCACTACTTCAATGCCTTCTTCCCGCAGCGATCGTGATGCCTGTGAACCTGCATAATCGAACTCACATGCCTGACCTATTACAATGGGACCACTTCCGATGATTAATATAGAACGAATACTTCTGTCTCTTGGCATGTTGCTGGAGGGGTATGGATAAACTGGGCAAAAATAAGGTCATTGGCCCAACGCACAAAAGGTTATGGAATAAAAAACCCTGACGTTTTCGTCAGGGTTTGAATTAGTTTGTCTTGATAATCTTTCGAATGACTTTTTCGCCTCCCTCATGTTGGAGAACAATCAGGTACATGCCCTGTGGCAGGCCGGAGACATCGATTTGATGGAATAAGGTTCCATCAGTAGGGATTACTTGCACTGAATGTATTTTCTGCCCCTGCAACGTCATCATCTCTATCAGGTGAGTGGAAGTACTGTTTTCAAGTTCAATAGTTAAACGTTCATTCGAAATTGGGTTCGGATAAATTTTCAGATTGTTGGTAAGCGCCTGTTCTGCTGACGTAATCGGATCCTGGATGAAGAGGTTATCTATAGCCCAGCCCCACCCATTGATTGTTTCGTCTGAAAACAACCGGAACCTGATCAATACCTGGTCTCCTGCCTGAAAGCTGCTGCTTGTAGTAAGATCAAATGCACGTCTTCTGAACATAGAAGCATTTCCGTTGTCGCCTGCGTTAAATGCAGTGTTCCATGAACTTTCTCCACCAACAAGATCATATCCGTCAATAAATCGGTTCCAGGTGTTACCGCCATCCTTCGAACCCTCAACGATGACATAGTCTTTGAAATTTGCTGATCCAAAAGATATTCCGGCAGGATGTCCTTCAACAATAACAATTTCATCAAACCGTATGTAGGGATTAGTTGCCGATAAGGTTATGGGTTTTTTAAGTGTGTAACGGAAAGAAGAAGTTCTGTTCAGCCCTACGCCATTCGGATAAAAATGCGCGGAATGAATGGCGCCATCAGTAAAACCTGCAGGTTGTGCAACGCTGAAGAAATTGCCCACAAAATCGGTAGTGGGAGTGTTAAAGGAATTAGCATAAGTAGTAACCGGAGCAGTAAAACTGATTATTGGCACTTTAACAAAGTCACCTACCGGTGGGAATATGCCTTCATTTCCTGCGCTATCAGTGGCCACTATTTTGTATTCAAC
>CAZCRJ010000251.1:0-1522 GCA_964501015.1 uncultured Roseivirgaceae bacterium
AATACATCGGCTATTTCCTGAACCGAAAAAGGATTTACTGTTGTACGCGCGCCTATCCAGAGCACATCAACACCTGCCTTAAGACACAGTTCAACATGCGCTGCATTCGCTACTTCTGTAGCAATGGGTAAACCGGTTTCCGCTTTAGCTTGAACCAGCCATTTAAGTCCCTCCGCTCCCATGCCCTCGAACTGACCAGGCCGTGTACGTGGCTTCCAGATGCCTGCACGGAGGATGTGTACTTTACCAGTTGCTGCAAGTTGTTTCGCTGTGGTGAGCACTTGCTGTTCAGTTTCTGCGCTACAAGGACCGCTGATGATTAATGGCTGGTTTCCCAACTGCGGCACAATTTTCCAGTTATCAATGGGTAGCAAATTTGTTTCGTTTTTCATAGGTAATTAATTATACAGGTTGTTCTGTTGATCTGTTTTTATTTACTGGTGCAGCGGTTCCGTTATCAAAACCATCCAGTATTCTTCTTATCTGATTAGCCTCTGCCATTGTTTTTAAAATTGCTTGTGTGTCTTTTTTCATCAGGTGATATTGAAAGCGCTGCAAATGAATGATGTATTCCTGCAACGCCTGACTTAAGTACTCCATGTTCTGTTCGAAAATGGGTGCCCACATGGCTGGTGAACTTTTTGCCAACCGCACCGTAGAGGCAAATCCACTGCCCGCCAATGTAAAGATGTTCTTTTCATCGCGCTCAATATCCAACACCGTTTGTCCCAATAAAAAAGAACTTACATGCGACAGGTGGGAAACGTACGCCACATGCCGATCATGCTCTTCTGGTTGCATGTAGGAGACCTTCATGCCGAGAGCATCAAAAATTTTCAGGGCCATGGTTAAAGATTCCTGTGAAGACTTTTCACGCTCACAAATAATTATAGCCTTTCCTGAAAAGAGACCAGAGAATGCTGCGTCAGGACCTGAGTTTTCGGTACCAGCTATGGGATGGGCTGCTACGAATTGGGCGCGCCTGGGATGATTGGCTACCGCACGACAAATGTTTGCTTTGGTTGATCCTGAATCCATAACCAATGCGGAAGGTTTAACCACATCCAGTACAGTCGGAAGCAAACCAGCCATGGCATTTACCGGAATAGACAGAAGAACAACATCAGCTTGTGCAAGTGCTTGATCATTTTCCGTGCGATCAACAAGACCAAGGTCAACCGCCCGTTGTGCGTTACTATGGTTTAAGTCAATACCAACCAATTCAGTTGCCAGTCCTGACTTTCTCAGGTCAATAGCCATTGATCCTCCAATCAAACCCAATCCAACAATAGTTATATTCATTGCACAATTGATTTAGTTTTAGTTTTTAACTGTTGGGATGATTCCATCCAGGACATGATCCGGTGATGTGCTTCTGACAATTTCTCTTCCGGAGAGCATAGGGAAATACGCACATACCTGCGACCAGCTTCGCCAAAGATGAAACCGGGAGTCAGGAATACTTTGGTTTGATATAATAGCTCATCAATCCATTTTTCAACATCAGTAATTGACGCTGGAG
>CAZCRJ010000251.1:1532-4893 GCA_964501015.1 uncultured Roseivirgaceae bacterium
AACAATCCCGACTGGCTGGAGGAATAGGTGCACCCCAATGTATCCAACAGCGAACATGCCCTCGCTTTCCTTTGCCGATACGTATCATTAAGCTTGTTAAACCAGCTATCATCATTCTTTAATGCTTCTACCGCTGCATGCTGTAAACTCACGAACATGCCTGAGTCCATATTGCTGCGAACCTGAAGAACAGCATCAATATATTCTTTCCTTCCGGCCACCCACCCCAGACGCCAGCCCGCCATATTATGCGACTTACTTAAAGAATTTAATTCAAGCGCTACTTCTTCCGCGCCTTCCAAATCAAGGATACTTAGCGGACTGTCATTCAGAATTAAACTATACGGATTATCATTAACGATCAGGAACTGATGCTTCCTTGCCAGATCAACCAATTCCTGAAGCTCTTCACGTGTGGCTGTAGTACCGGTAGGCATATGTGGAAAATTAATCCACATAATCTTTACTTTTGAAAGATCCTGTTTGGATAATTCCTCCAGATCAATGCGCCAGCCTAACTCCTCCTTAAGGGAATAGGTTCGGAGTTTTGCACCTACTAATTTGGTCACCGATGCATAGGTAGGGTATCCCGGGTCAGGGATCAGCACTTCATCCTCTTCATTCAAAAAAGCAAGACTGATGTGAAGTATTCCTTCCTTAGAACCCATTAGCGGAAGAATCATTGTTTCGGGATTAAGGTGCACATGGTAGGTCTTCTCGTAGAACTGGCTAATCGCCCTTCGCAATTCAGGTATGCCTTTGTACGATTGGTAACCATGATTACCAGACTGTTGAGCAGAAGAAGCCAGTGCATCAATCGCATTCGATGATGGCGCCATATCAGGACTGCCAATACCAAGATTAATTACCTTTAATTCTGGTGTATCAAGTGCCCTGACTTCTGTCAGTTTTTTACTGAAATAATATTCCTCTACGTTCGCTATTCTGGTTGCAGTCTTTATCATGTTCCTCTTTTTGAAATTGTTTCTATGCGCGGGTTATTAACTACTTTCAGGCATATTCAATTTTTGCTTTTTTATACTCCCCTAAAACATTAAGATTTTTGACCTGCCGCAGTACCTGCTTCATGGCATCGTCATAATTCTTTCTTCGCTTCCATTCAACATCAACATGAATTGAGTATTCGTTGGGTTTTCCAATAACCGGTATAGACTGGATTTTCGTAAGGTTGATATTGTTGGTTTTAAATGTCATCAAGGCTTCCGCCAGGCTACCGGCCTCATTCGCTACCTCAAAACTCAGGGATGCCTTGTTTGCCGAATTTTCCTGCTGTGCTTTCCGAGCGAGAAATAAAAACCGGGTAAAATTTTTCTTGTGTGTTTCAATTCTCTTCTCTAAAATTTGGAGGCCATATTTTTTGGCTGCAAATTCATTCGCAATTGCGGCCGTGGTCTTCAATTTTCCTTCTTTCACTCGCTTTGCGGATAAAGCGGTGTCATCGCTTTCGCGGATTTCTATACCATTGAGGGCATGGAGATATTCGGAACATTGGCGAATGGCCATTGGATGCGATTCAATGCATGTTATGTCTTTCAATTTTACACCTGGCAATGCCAGCAGGTGCATGTGAATCGGCAGGTATAACTCACCGGTTATCGAAAAGTGATAGTGCTGAAGTAAAAAATAGTTAGGCAGTATGCTTCCGGCAATCGAGTTTTCAATAGCCATTACTGCCACATCTGCATGACCCTTATCCAGTGCCTCGCACAGTGCGTGGAACGTAAGGCATTCCACAATCTCAATTGGCTCCGTAAAATATGTAAGCGCAGCAACTTCATGAAAGCTTGTGGCAAGCCCCTGTATAGCAACCCGTATTTTCTTATTCCTTTTCATTCAGTTTGCATTACTTTTTAAAATCCTATTCACAAAAAAAGTCCCGGCTTTCGACCGGGACTTTTCAGAGTATTTAACTATCGTTTACATCAACAGCATTATGCTACTCGTTTAAATCCCGGTAGGGCCTTAAAATAGTAGTAATAAAACCAGAAAGATGCGTTGAAGCTTTTCATATTCTTTTCAGAGGCATAAATAAAGTTCAATTTATTTGTCAAACAAAATTTTAATAAAAACTTTTTTAACCCTATCACATGTTAGGTGTATTGAATGGGCTATCTTATACCATACATTTATTAAAAATTAACCCAATTACTATGAAACAAACGTTTGCGCTGATCCTCGTGACTGCCCTATTTGCCGGTTTAGGGTGTTCTTTAAAACCCAATGAAGAAGTGTCTGAAAAATCATTATATGACCAGGTAATGGACATCCATGATGAAGTTATGCCGAACATGGGAGAATTGAACAGACTGAAACGTGAGCTAAAAGACAAAGTTGAAAACTCCCCCAACATGGTAGATGAAAAACGTAAGGAACTAGAAGAAACCATTTTGTTTATTGAATCCGCCAGTAAATCAATGATGGTGTGGATGCGTGAATTCAATCCCGAAGAGTACCAGGGTGAAGAGTTGACCAAGTATCTCCAGTCTGAAAAGAAACGCGTTCAACAAGTAAAAGAAACCATGCTGGATGCCCTTGAAAAAGGCAGGAAAGTAAATGAGTAGAAAGGCATTTTATTCTCTCTGAAAAACACTCAATATGTTTTGGTCATATCAGAAGGAATACAGATGATGTAGTCAGCTGTATTCTTATTTTCTTCCTCTAATTTATCAATAGTATTCTGCTGAGCCGAATGGATGGTCATAATGGTAAGTTCCGGCCTGGCCTTCTTCAGGTACCAGTAAATTCCTTCAAAATTCTGTGAGTGATAGGCGCCATGATAATGGATGGAAATACCATTGGTGTGATTTTGGAGTAAAAAGTGGGCCATCGTGGCATCTTTCACCGCCTGTGATCGTGCAATATTCTCACCGCTACCGGGCGTACCGTGTCCACCCATCGTATTCACCATATTTTTATAGCCCGGCAATTCCAGGTCGATCTCAATTGGTAACGGGGCGATAAACCGCTTTGCTTCATCCGGTAATTCCATCAATGCCTCTATACCCTTACGAAACACCAGGTTGGCGTAGCGCCTGGGCACGTTTGTCGCTACTGCTTTTAACTTGTTCTCTTTCGCAAATTCAACAAGTGGTTTATAATCATTTTTATAGTTATCCCACACTTTTGCCTCATGCAACAAATGGCGTTCTTCTATAGCCCCGGAAACAAATTCATCCAATACGAGTTGATTGTCGGCCTCAAACATCTCAAAACCCAATGTTATTTTAGGATTGATGGCAAATACATCCTTAACAACCTGCAGTTCAAGCCAGTGCCCTATCGAGTTATCGTGCAATTCACCAAACAGGATGATATCTGCTTTAGTCAGATCTTTGATCAT
>CAZCRJ010000252.1:0-1127 GCA_964501015.1 uncultured Roseivirgaceae bacterium
GTCCGGCCAATTGGAGACTGATCGATGTTGATCACCTGGTCGATCTGTTCCAGAAAAGCTTTTGGAGCATCTTTGAAGAGTAAATGTGCTTCGTCAAGAAAGAAAACTAATTTTGGTTTGTCCAAGTCACCCGCTTCAGGTAATCGCTGATATAATTCGGCCAGTAACGAGAGCATAAACGTTGAGAATACTGTCGGTTGATGTTGAATGTCTGAAACATTCAATAAACTGATCACGCCTCTGCCATCTACTTTATCCAGTAGGTCATCGGTATCAAAAGAGCGCTCCCCAAAAATCCGGTGTATGCCCTGCTGCTCCAGACCGGCAATCTTTCGGAGAATGGTACCAGTAGTGGAAGATGATATTTTACCATACTCCTTCTTAATCTCCTCTGCACCGGGTCCTTCTGTAAGGTAGTTCAGTAATTTCTTCAGGTCATCAAAATCGACAACAGGCAGTCGTTTATCATCTGCATATTTGAAAATCATCGTAAGCACACCCGACTGGGTATCATTCAATTCAAGGATTTTCCCCAGCAATATGGGCCCGAATTCAGTAACTGTAGCCCGCATCTGAGCGCCCAATTTCCCCGTGAGTGAGTACAGTTCAACCGGAAACCCAGTGGGCAAATAGGTCATTCCCAATGCATCTGATCGCTCCTTGATTTTATCATTGCTTTCGGCAGCTTTGGCTATTCCTGAAATATCACCCTTCATATCTGGCATAAACACTGGAACTCCGGCAGCAGAAAGTTGCTCCGCCATTAACTGAAGGGTTCGTGTTTTACCAGAACCGGTAGCTCCGGTTACCAACCCATGGCGTGTCATCATGCGCAGGGAAAGGTTTACTTTGGCTTCAGGAATAATCTGCTGATCGTGCACTCCTGCTCCCAGGTAAATTGTATCACCCTTAAAATTATACGATCGTTGGATCGCCTCAATAAATACTTCGCGGCTCATAAATCACATATAAAAATTCAATATAGTACTTAATTAGAGTATTGCCTTTACGGTTGAGTGGCCTATTACGATAATAATTTCCAAGACAGGCCTTTCTATTGTATTTTACTCTATCCTTATTTCTTTTAATGGTCACCTGGCCAAATTCTATTTTTTCATAATCCAAGG
>CAZCRJ010000252.1:1137-4886 GCA_964501015.1 uncultured Roseivirgaceae bacterium
TAAAGAAGGTTTGTAAACGCGGGTCATTGCTTCATATATTTATAAAATTAAAGAATTTTGACGGTGTTTATTCGTTTATTTTTTTAAATTCCTGATTCCTTTTTGTCTTTAATGCATTCCGTATCTTTTTTGTGAGTCGGTGCTGATGAGGCAATCCATGCAAAAGCAATAAATCAAGATCATGCCAGTCACCAATGGCATCTTCCAGTGTTAACACTGTACGGAAGTGATAGGTTGCGGCCAGTCGCGCATTCAAGGCAGAGGAGATTTCTCGACTATACACGATTTCTTTTAAAAGTTTCCTGCTCTTGTGAAACTTACCTTCACGCAATTCATTTGTGAATCGATGCCTAACCCGGCTTTTTAAGTCATTACTGTAGACAGCCATTGTTACTTCAATTTTGGAAATAGCTTTTTCAAAACTATTCTGTCCTGCGATCATTTCTGCCAGGCAAGTGGATGCTCTCTTAGGCCACAATTTTACTGCTTTTAATTCCTGTTTATGCAGATCGTTAAGCACCTGGTCTTGCTCTGGATTTTTTCCATAGGCACTAACCAGTTGCATATGCAAGTGTAACTGGCGGATTATACCAGCTGTCTTAAAGAGTTTTGTATAGGGCTTTATAAAACGCGATGCCCCTTTTACTTCATACCGCCTTAACAACCTGTGTATAAACCGAATTCGTTTCAGGTTTATCCGTAACCTGTGAAAATGTTGCTGGGTCGGATGTTCTATGGTATGCAGAATACATTCATATACGATCCGGTTAACGGCTTTGAAATAACGGTGAAAAGGAATACCCCTGATAGCCATGGTGGAAATCAATTCCTAAAGCTTACAACTAATCAATATGAATTACTATGACATTAATCAGGGATACCAATAAACCCGGAAACCGCAGCGAGCATTCTCACCCAATCCGAAACACCAGTGGCTTAACTTTTTATCGGCAGGACTGCCAAAAGTCATTCCGGCCCGTATGGTTTTACCCTACATTGCCTGGTACAAAATAGTTCTTTATGGGTGACCAACGAATAAGCATTGCCGAACATTCCGATGAACGCAAAGCTTTTCTGCGTCACTTATTGCATGATGTACAGGCGCTAGATAAAATGGTGGAGTTGGGGCTCTTTGAAAAAGGTGTGTCCCGCATTGGTGCTGAACAGGAGTTCTTTATTGTAGACCGAAACTTTAAGCCTTCCCGCACCGGACCGGAAATTTTGGAGCGACTGAACGACAAACATTTTACCACCGAACTGGCGCGGTATAATCTTTCTTAGATGATCGTTGTTTTAAAAATACTGAGGACGAATTAAGGAGACTCCTACAGAAAGCAGATGATTTGGCTTCAGCATTCGGTGACACACTGATTCTAACCGGCATACTTCCTTCCATTGATTTACGAGCTGTCGGACTGGACTACCTTACGCCCAATCCCAGGTACCATGCTTTGGGTGAAATTGTAAAGCGCCTGCGCGGATCGGATTTCGAACTCTACATTACTGGAGTAGATGAGTTAATGCTCGCCCATTCGAATATTCTTTTTGAAGCCTGTAATACCAGTTTTCAGCTCCATCTTCAAACCGACATTGATGAATTTGTGGATCAGTATAATTGGTCGCAAGTTATTGCAGGACCTGTGCTAGCCATTGCTACCAACTCACCGCTTTTATTTGGACGGGAGTTATGGAATGAGACACGCATTACTTTGTTCCAGCAAAGTGTTGACATGCGCAAACGGCTGCATAGCTTACGTGAACGCCAGCAGCGGGTATCGTTTGGAAATAAATGGATCCAGCAGGTTACAGAAGTATACAAAGATGACATCTCCAGGTACCCGCTCATATTCCTTTCCGATATTGAACAAGATTCACTGGAAGCTTTATCGAACGGTGAGATACCGGAGATGCGCGCTTTACGCATTCACAACGGCACCATCTGGAAATGGAATCGTCCATGTTATGGCAGAACAGATGGCAAAGCCCATATGCGTATTGAAAACCGGTACATACCCTCCGGGCCAACGGTACTGGATGAAGTTGCCAATATGGCTTTTTGGATTGGGCTCATGAAGGCCATGCCGGACGACTACAAATCCATTTGGAAGCGGATGGATTTTGAAGACAGCAAAGAGAATTTCTTTAAAGCAGCCCGCTTCGGAATTCAAACAGGCATGATCTGGGAGGGGTCGATACTCTCCGTAAAAAAACTGATTCTTGATATCCTGTTACCACTGGCTAAAAAGGGATTACAACAATGCCACATTGATCCAGTCGACATCACACGGTACCTGGACGTAATTGAAGAACGTACCCAACGTGAAAAAACAGGAAGCCGGTGGATGGTCAATGGCTTTCGCACCCTAAAGAAGGAACTCGGTCGTGATGAAGCCATGGTTACCCTAACCGCTGCAATCCATAAACGCAGAGTGACAGGCGAGCCCGTGCATTTATGGCCTGATGTTTCCCTTGAAGAGAAGGATTTGCTGGAAATCAATTACGATCTCGTGACCAACATTATGACCACCGACCTGATAACCGCACAAGCCAACGATCCGATTGAACTGGTTTATACCATTATGGAATGGCGTACGATCAGGCATATGCCGGTAGAAGATGACACAGGCAATGTATCAGGAATCCTTACCCGGAAACGAATTGAAAATTATTTGAATTCACCTGATGCGAATCCGCTCGCTACCGCAGAGGAGGTTATGATTAAAAATCCGGTTTGCATTGATTTCACAGCTGGGATCATGGAGGCCATGAACATTATGTTGGAAAAAAATATAAGCTGCTTACCGGTTCTTCAAAAAGGGCAATTGATCGGGCTTATTACCGATACCGATTTAAAAATTATCCAGGCTAAACTTAATTCCCGGATAACGTAATCTCATCCACACCTTTCTCCGGATATACACACGTAAAGTTGTGTCAATCCCTATCTTTACGAATACTTAATCAGGCGCATGAAACTTAAGTATCCGGTTAATCTGCATAAGGGCATGACAGCATTCATGGTTGTAGCCCTGATGTATTATTATACTAATTATTCGATTGGCGCATGGATCTATCTTTCCCTTCATGGAAGTTATGGATTTCTATGGTTACTGAAAGACAGGATTTTCCCTGACAAGCAATGGGAACAAACAGTTTCCATACCGTATGGGATTTTTGTCTTTATCGTACTGGGCCTGTATTGGGTTGCTCCATGGTATCTTATCAGTACGTTTATTGAGCCAGGTGCTGCAATCATCAGTCTCGCTGTTTCATTAAACATGTTTGGCGTTGTGCTCCACTTTGCCAGCGATGCTCAGAAATACTATACCCTTACCTATTCACCCGGCTTAATAACAGATGGATTCTTTGCCCGGTGCCGGAATACCAATTACCTTGGCGAGCTTATGATTTATTCAGGATTTGCCATCCTGACCGTGAGTTGGATAGGCTTTATCGGAATAGGTTTATTTTTCATTGGCGCATTTATTCCCAACATGATAAAGAAAGACAAATCGTTGTCCCGATACGAAGGATTTGCTGACTATACGAAACGTTCCTGGCTCATGATCCCAAAACTATAATTTTTAACAAACTCTATTCTCCCCCTCTCCCTCCAATTTTTCATGAAATCACTTCTATCACTTTTTTGTCTCTTGGTTATAGCAACCTCTTGTAGTAATAAAGTACCTGTTTACCCTCCCTACGATAGTCAAAAGATTCCATCTCCTCCCCATTACGAATCACTCGAT
>CAZCRJ010000253.1:0-4876 GCA_964501015.1 uncultured Roseivirgaceae bacterium
GATCATAGATATCAACAAAAGATCCGAGTGCCGCTATGATAACCGGAATGCTGAAAAGTTTTTTTAGATCTCCCTGTTTCATGGATAAATGTTTCACTAACAATCAGGACATTTGGCAAAGTCAAAAAATACTTTTGCAAGTGCAAACCTTTATTAACCATTGGTAAAAAACCAGGGGTCGATTTCATAATTTAAGGGTAACATGTACCATCTAAACAACCAATTTATGAAGCACTCCTTTATCCTGATTATCGGGCTTATAATACTTTCCGCAGGGACTGGTTTGGCCCAAAAGAAAAGTTCAGCCGCCACCATCAAACCCACTACAGCATATGACGAAAAATTATATAATGCTCTGGAGTGGCGCAGTATTGGCCCCTTCCGTGGAGGACGGGCGGCTGCAGTAACCGGTGTTCCCGGAAAAGCCAATCTCTTTTATTTTGGCGCTACCGGAGGGGGCGTTTGGCGTACAACCGATGCAGGTAATAGCTGGGAAAATATTTCTGATGGATTCTTTGGTGGCTCCATTGGAGCAGTAGCGGTTAGCGAATGGGACAACAATGTGATCTATGTTGGCGGAGGTGAAAAAACCGTGCGTGGGAATGTGTCTTATGGCTATGGAATGTGGAAATCAGTAGATGCCGGAACCACGTGGACGCAAGTTGGACTGAAAGAATCGCGTCATATACCCCGTATAAGAATTCATCCTAAAAATCCTGACATCGTTTACGCTGCCGCGATGGGTGATCTTTTTAAATCCTCCGAGGAACGTGGAGTGTATAAATCAGTGGATGGTGGTAAGACGTGGAAACGAACGCTATTTGCTAATGCCGATGCAGGCGCTATCGATCTATGCTTTGACCCGAACAATCCACGTATCATGTATGCTACTACCTGGCGAATTCGCAGAACACCCTACAGTTTGGAGAGTGGTGGTGAAGGATCTGCTCTTTGGAAGAGTACCGATGGCGGAGACACCTGGAAAAATATCTCAGCCAACAGCGGGTTGCCTAAAGGGCTTTGGGGTATTGCGGGCGTAACAGTTTCACCGGTTAACTCTAATAAAGTTTATGCTATCATTGAAAATGAGAATGGTGGAGTCTACCGCTCGGATGATGCCGGAGCAACCTGGCGCAAAACCAATGACGACCGAAACCTACGTCAGCGGGCATGGTACTACACACGTATTTATGCGGATACAAAAGATGAGGATATGGTGTATGTCGTCAATGTATCCTACCATCGATCGAAAGATGGCGGTCGCACCTTCCAGTCGTTCAGTGCACCACATGGAGATCATCATGACTTGTGGATTGCCCCGGAAGACAATCAACGAATGGTTATTGCCGATGACGGTGGCGCCCAGGTAAGTTTTGATGGCGGCCTTAATTGGAGTACATACGACAACCAGCCTACGGGTCAGTTCTATCGTGTGACCACGGATAATGCATTCCCCTATAGAATTTATGGTGCGCAGCAAGACAACAGCACTTTACGCATTTACCATCGTACGGATGGAGGCTCCATTACTCAAAGCGATTGGGAAACCACTGCAGGAAGTGAGAGTGGTCATATAGCACCAGATCCTAAAGATCTGGATGTTGTATATGGTGGAAATTATGGTGGCTTATTACAGATGAAAAACCATAAGACAGGTGAAAACCGAAATGTAAACGTATGGCCGAACAACCCGATGGGCCATGGCGCGGAGGATATGAAGTATCGTTTTCAATGGAACTTCCCGATTTTCTTCTCGCCACATAATCCTGAAAAACTGTATACAACGTCTAACCACGTACATGTATCGTATAACGGTGGCCAATCCTGGGAAACCATTAGTCCTGATCTTACACGAAATGATAAAACCAAACTCGGCTCTTCAGGCGGTCCCATTACAAAAGATAATACAAGTGTTGAATATTACTGTACAATTTTCGCTGCAGGTGAATCTCCTTACGAAAAAGATTTTATTGTAACGGGTTCTGATGATGGCCTAATCCATTTGAGCACCGATGGCGGGAAAGAGTGGAAAAATGTCACGCCTAAAGATATGCCCGAGTGGATGATGTTCAACAGTGTTGAATTTGATCCACATATGAAAGGGGGAATCTATGTTGCCGGAACCCGATATAAGTCGGGTGACTATCGTCCATACTTATACAAATCCAAAGATTACGGGAAAACCTGGACAAAAATTACAGATGGCATTGACCCTGGACATTTTACCCGCGTACTACGAGCTGATCCAAAACGTAAAGGGTTATTGTATGCAGGCACAGAAACGGGAATGTACGTTTCCTTTGATGATGGCGCCAGTTGGAAACCATTCCAGCTTAATCTGCCAATAGTACCAATCACAGATCTGGCGATTAAAAATGATAACCTGATTGCCGCAACTCAGGGAAGAGGATTTTGGCTAATCGATGACCTTACACCACTGCATCAGCTAAGCGAACATATAGCCACAAGTGAATCATACTTATATAAACCAATGCCTTCGTACCGTATGGGACCTGCCTTTAGCTGGGGAAGAGTATCCAAAACAGCCGGACAAAATCATCCAGGAGGAGTAATGGTGCACTATTATCTTAAAGATACAGCTAAAGCTCAGGTAACTCTTGAATTTATGCAGGCCGATGGTACAATAATTAAAAAATTCTCAACAAAACCTGATCTTAAAGCAAAAGAAGAAAAACTTACGCTGAAACAACCGGGCATGAACAAATTCAATTGGAATATGCGTTATCCGGATGCGGAGCGGTTTGATGGTATGATTTTATGGTCAGCCTCTTTGAATGGTCCAAGGGCATTGCCGGGAATCTATAAGGTTAAATTGACGGTTAATGAGAAATCCACGGAAACAGATTTTGAAATACTGAATGATCCGCGCACTACTTCTACTGATGCCGATGTAAAGGCACAGTTTGATTTTTTACAAGAAGTAATAGGAAAGGTGAGTGAAACCCATGTTGCCGTTAGGAAAATTCGGACCGCAAGGGAACAGATCAATCGTGCAATAGAACCTATAAAGGATCAGAAAGAAACCATGAAGGACATTTTGGATAAGGCTAAATCCATTCAGGATAACATGAAGAAAATTGAAGAAGCCTTGTACCAAACCAAAAACCGAAGTGGTCAGGATCCCCTCAACTTCCCCATTCGTTTGAACAACAAACTGGCGCACCTAAATTCATTGGCGGGCACAGGAAACTCACGACCAACTGATCAGATGATAGCCTTTAAAAATGAAATAACTGCTGAAATTGATGGTCACTTATCCGCACTGGACAAAATCTTCAATGAAGAAATTCCAGCCTTTAATGATCTGGTTAAACAAAAGGATATTGATGCGGTTGTTCTAAAAGACTAACTACATCAGTACTAAAAAAAGCCCGGTGAATATTCATCGGGCTTTTTTTGTATAGTAAAAACGTTGTTAACGCTTTTGTGGAATGGAAAAACCGGTATGTAATTTGTCGTGCAAAACCGATAACAGATTAATTCGTTTCAAGAATTTTAAATAACTCATCCATATCTGGAGTAATAATAATTTCCGTTCGTCTGTTTTTCTGTTTGTTTTGAGACGTATCGTTTGGCGATAGTGGAATGTATTCACCCCTGCCTGAAGCGGTAATCTGCTTTGGCGAAACTCCCGCTTTGGTTAGAATTTTTGTAATTGCCGTTGCGCGCATTACGCTTAGGTCCCAATTGTCCTGCATGTATTGCGATTTTTTCGATATCGGAACATTATCTGTATGCCCCTCTACCATAATATTTAAATCGCGTTGATCTTTAATCGCTTTGGCAAGTTGTTGCAAAGCCGTTACCCCCTTGCTATCAACCTCTACACTACCGGAAGCAAACAAAAGCTGCTCGGCCAGCGAAACGTATACCTTACCATTCTTAATGTTCACCGTCAAATCATTCTCCTTGAAATTAAGTAGTGCATTAGAAATTTTATTTTTCAGGTCAGTAACTGCTTTGTCCTTTGCGGCAAGAACTGTTTCAAGTTCCTTTACCTTTTTTTCGCGTTCCGTTAAACTAACACTTAATGAATCATTCATTTTACGGGTACGTTCCAGATTATTCTGAATAGCCAGTAACTGTTCTTGTTGCTGCGCCATATCTCTGTTAAGCTTTCCACTACTGGTAAGCAAATTCTTATAGTACGCATTGAGCTGATCGTATTCCTTATTTAGTTCCACTAGCCGTGCATTCCTCGACTGAATATCCGTGGATAAATTTACCGTGTCGCTAATAAGCTTTTTTACTTGCTCGTCAAGACTTTGTAATTGTGCGTTTGCCTTTGTAAGTTCCGAATTTCGCTCTGCCAGATCAGCCTCCATCCGAACTTTTTGAGCAAGCATGTCATCGTATTTCTTTTTAGAAACAATGCAGGATGAGAACAATAAAGATGAAAACAGAAAAAATGTAATGGTACGTATCATAAGTTTAAAAAATTAGTTGGTCAAATATCGAATAGAATTTGCGGAATTAAAAACATGGCGCATTTCGTAAACAATAATTTTACGGTAACTTTCGTCATAACCATTAAATATCTTACTATGGAAGGCATGCTCAAACCTGGATCATTTAAAAATAAAACGATCATAATCACCGGTGGGGGTACAGGTCTCGGCCGTTCTATGGGTAAATACTTGCTTGAATTGGGTGCGAATTTGGTTATAACAAGTCGTAAAAATGAGGTGCTGCAAGAATCGGCTTCAGCATTAATGCAAGAAACCGGAGGAAAGGTGTTGGCTATCCCATGTGATGTAAGAAAGTATGAAGAAATTGAAAACGTTTTAAAGGAAACTGAAGCAGCGTTTGGAAAAATTGATGGTGTATTAAATAATGCTGCAGGAAACTTTATCAG